>NZ_JBNWCP010000016.1:0-109302 GCF_053522345.1 Agrobacterium sp. 22-226-1 | reverse complement strand
GCATCGCAACTCGATTTGACAGGCGCGCAACACACTTCCTAAGCTTCATACAAATCGCCGCAGCCATCATATGGATGCGGTGAATGTCGATTCAGCCTAAAGCATTTCCAGGAAAAGTGGAGCCCGGTTTTCCGTCCGGAAATGCGACGTAACAAAGAGTTAGAGTGTTTTCGCGATTCGAAGAAAAGCGAGAACGCTCTAACAGCAGCGTTTCCCGTCACGCCACGGTCTTGTCTTGTTTGCGCAATAGGCAGAGTCTTTGCCGTGGAAAGAATTTGGGTATTCGCATGGAGCAGGGTGCAAACGAGAGCATAACGATCGTCCGCGCCGGGGAAGAGGTTCTCGAAGGTGACGGCGCGGGCGGCCATGAGCCGACTTTCGGACTGGCGCTCGGCGGCGGCGGCGCACGCGGCATCTGCCACATCAACGTCATCGAGGCGCTGGACGAACTCGGCATCCGGCCCGTTGCGATTTCCGGTTCGTCCATCGGCTCCATCATCGGCGCGGGCATGGCGGCCGGCATGACCGGCCGGGAAATCCGTGAATACACGCTTGAGCTGATGGGACGAAAAGGCTCGGTTGCCAACCGGCTCTGGAGCCTCGGCCCGGCATCGATGCGCCATGCGGTGGACGGTTTTCGCCTCGGGCAGTTCAACCTCGAACTCATCCTGCACGCCCTGATGCCGCAGGCTCTGCCGAAGGATTTTTCCGAGCTTGCCATTCCGCTCAAAGTGATAGCCACGGATTATTACGCCCAGACCGAAGTGGTGGTGGAACGCGGCGAGATCATCCAGGCGTTGGCCGCATCTGCCGCCATTCCCGCATTGTTCATGCCGGTGCGTATCGATGGCCGCATCATGATCGACGGCGGCATTTTTAATCCGGTGCCCTATGAGCATCTGCTGGACCGCGCCGATATCGTCATCGGCGTCGATGTCGTCGGTGGCCCGGAAGGTGACGGAACCACCATGCCGAACCGGCTGGACAGCCTGTTCGGCGCCAGCCAGCTGATGATGCAGGCGGCGATTGCCCTGAAACTGAGGTTACGTCCGCCACATATTTTCCTGCGCCCGCCGGTGCACCGTTTCGGTGTGCTGGATTTCCTGAAGTCCGAAGAGGTGCTGAACGCATCGGCCGGCATCAAGGACGATCTGAAACGGCAGATCGAGATGCAGGTGGAACTGTTTCACCGCGGGCAGGCTGTGGAGGCTTGACGAATGAGGCGAGTTTTTTTCTCCCCGGCGGGGAGAAGAAACAAGTGGCGCTCTTCCAGTCACTAAGTTGAACTCAATTCATAGCGAAACTTCCGTCTCGCTGTCCTCCGTATCCTCTTCTTCTTCCCACTTTTCCGCCTTGGTCTTCGGCTTCATCAGCGGTTCGGGCTTCACCTCGCGCACCGGTTTGTTGTGCAACATCTGCCGGCCGGCGGCGAGGCCTTCCACGGCCTGCAGCTGAAGCCGCTCTTCGTCACGTTCTCGAATGTCGTCGGCAATCGCCAGCGCCCTTTCGCCATCCATATCCAGCCCTTCCAGAATGCGCCTGCCGAACAGCAGGCCCGATTCCAGCGTCTCGCGGATTTCATATTCCACGCCCTTTTTCCTGAGATCGAGGGAATGCACGCGGTCATAGGAGCGGGCATAGATGCGCACGCTCGGAAATTCGGACTGGATCATGTCGATGATACGGTCGGTCACCTCCTTCTTGTGGGTGCAGACCGCAACGAGATCGGCCCGTTCGATGCCGGCGGCGATCAGCACGTCCTTGCGGGTGCCATCGCCGAAAAAGATACGGAAGCCGAAACGGGCGGCCTGGCGCACACGGTCGGCCGAGCTGTCGATGACGGTCACGTCGCGCCCGCCGGCGAGAAGGATCTGCGAGGCGATCTGGCCGAAGCGGGAAAAACCGATCATCAGCACATCCGCGCCCGCCCCGTCGAAATCCTCCTCCAGTTTGTCCTCTTCCGCATCCTCCGCCGTCAGCCGGCGTGAAATCACCGCCAGAAGCGGCGTCAGCGCCATGGAAAGCGTGACGACGGCAACGAGGATCGAGGCCGTCGCCTGCGGAAACAGCCCGGAGGCGGCAGCGGTGGTGAAGAGCACGAAGCCGAATTCGCCGCCCTGGGCCAGAAGCAGCGCGATGCGGCTCGATGCATAACGCGACGAGCCGGCGATGCGGCAAAGGCCATAGATCAGCGCCGCCTTCACCGCCATCATCGCCGGCACGGCGATCAGGATGAGCAGAATATGCTCATAGACGATATGGATATGCAGCGACATGCCGACCGCCATGAAGAACAGCGCCAGAAACAGGCCGCGAAACGGCTCGATATCGGCTTCCAGCTCATGTCGGTAGGAGGATTCCGACAGCATCAGCCCCGCCAGCAGCGCGCCCATGCCCATCGACAAGCCCACCGCCTCCATGATGGCGGCGGCGCCGATGACGACGAAGAGGGCGGCGGCGATCATCACCTCCCTCGCACCGGTGCGGGCGATGATCTGGAACATTGGCGTCAGCAGATACCGCCCGGCCAGCACCATGCCGGCCACGGCAACGACGGAGGCGATGAGATCGGACACCATGGAATCCGTCGGCACATCCGGCCGGTTGGAAAGAATGGTGACGAGGGCGAGAAGCGGCACGATGGCGAGGTCCTGAAACAGCAGGATCGAGAACGACCGGTTGCCGTGCCGCGTATTCATGTCGCCGTCATCGGCAAGGATTTGCAGCGCAAAGGCGGTGGAGGAAAGCGCAAGGCCGAAACCGGCGACGAGGCTGCCGCGCCAGTCGATCAGCCCTGCCCACCAGGCAATCGCCGCCAGCACGCTGCCCGTCACCAGCACCTGCGCCATCCCGAGCCCTAAAATATCGCGCCGCATCTGCCAGATGCGCGACGGTTTCAGTTCGAGCCCGATGATGAAGAGCAGGAAAACGACGCCGAGTTCCGAGACGTTGAAGATGTCCTTCGCATCCGTGACCAGATGCAGGAACGGCCCGATGATGATGCCCGCCACCAGATAACCGAGCACGGTGCCGAGCCCCAGCTTGCGGAAAACCGAGGCCGCGATGACCGCGCCGGCCAGAAGCAGCAGGGGTTCGGAAAAGAGAGCGTCGTGCTCGGTCATGCGGGCGGACTTTCGAATAGGGTGGCGACAATACCGTCCGAATGGAGAAAGCGGCGTTTCGCCCTTGATGCGGGGTTCCTGGCACAATAAATGGAACAGGAATGAAAGGCCAACTCATGTCCTCAGAAATAGATTCTTCCAAACTTCTCGATCGCGCCAGCCAGCTTGTCGATCTTGCCCGCGCCGCCGGTGCGGATGAGGCGGATGCCGTTGTCGTCCGCTCCCGCTCGCAATCGGTCGGCGTGCGGCTCGGCAAGGTGGAAAGCACCGAATCCTCCGAAAGCGACGATTTTTCCCTGCGCGTCTTCGTTGGCCGCCGGGTGGCGAGCGTTTCGGCCAATCCGGGCTTCGACCTGAAGACCTTGGCGGAACGGGCCGTGGCCATGGCGAAGGTTTCGCCGGAAGACCCCTTTGCCTGCCTTGCGGACAAGGAACGGCTGGCCACTTCCTATGACGATCTTCAGCTTTTCGATGCGACGGAAGTGTCGGCCGATCAGCTGCGTCAGGCAGCCCTTGCTTCGGAAGAGGCAGCACTTGCCGTCAAGGGCGTCAGCAATTCCTCCGGCGCCGGCGCATCGAGCGGCATGGGCGGCCTCGTGCTTGCCACATCCCACGGTTTTTCCGGCAGCTATATGGGCAGCCGCTTCAGCCGTTCCGTCAGCGTCATCGCCGGCGAAGGCACGAAGATGGAACGGGACTACGATTTCGACAGCCGTCTTTATTATGCCGATCTCGATGCCGCCGAAGAAATCGGCCGCCGCGCCGGTGAAAAAGTCGTGCGCCGTGTCGGCCCGCGTCAGGTTGATACCGGCAGCAACATCACCGTGGTTTTCGATCCGCGCATCGCCCGCGGCTTTGTCGGTGCGATTGCCGGCGCCATCAACGGCGCGTCGGTTGCCCGCAAGACCAGCTTCCTGCGCGATAAAATGGGCCAGCAGGTTCTGAAAAAGGGCCTTTATCTCACCGACGATCCGCAGATCGTGCGCGGCCCGTCCTCGCGTCCCTTCGATGGCGAGGGCGTGCGCGGCGAGAAGATGACGATGATTGAGGACGGTGTTCTCAAGCACTGGTTCCTGTCCACCTCGGCGGCGCGGGAGCTTGGCCTTGAAACCAACGGTCGCGGCGTGCGCGGCGGCACGGCGGTTTCGCCGGCCTCCACCAATCTGGCGCTGGAGCCGGGCGACATCTCGCCGGAGGATCTGCTGCGACAGGTCGGAACCGGCTTTTACGTCACCGAGCTGATCGGCCACGGCGCCAATATGATTACGGGTGAATATAGCTGCGGGGCGAGCGGTTTCTGGATCGAGAACGGTGAAAAGACCTTCGCGGTTTCCGAGGTCACCATCGCGTCGAACCTGAAGGACATGTTCATGCGGGTCACGCCGGCTAACGATATCGACCGCAAATACGGCGTCGCGGCCCCGACGCTCGCCATTGAAGGCATGACGATCGCGGGCAAGTGAGACGGCCTGCGGGTTGTTTTCGCCGGCACTTTGTGTGCAAGTGCGAAAAGAAAAACGGGCGCGCCGTGTGAGGCGCGCGGAAAAGACGGCAAAATGAACGATATGGCTGAGGCCCGCTGGGCCTCCGATCTGAGGCTGGTCCTCGAAGCCGCCCGCAAGGCGGGCGAGACGGCCCTCGGTTTCTTCCGCAAGGATCCCGAGGTCTGGTGGAAGAATGGCGGGCTTTCGCCGGTCAGCGCGGCCGACTACGCCGCCAATGAAATTCTCGAAACCATCCTGCGCTCCGCCCGGCCGGATTATGGTTGGCTCTCTGAAGAGACGGATGACGATACGGACAGGCTTTCCCGCTCCACCGTCTTCGTTGTCGACCCCATCGATGGCACCCGCGCCTTCATCGGCGGCCGGGATACCTGGTGCGTCAGCGTCGCGGTGGTGCACGAGGGGCGGCCGGTGGTCGCGGCCCTTGTCGCCCCGGCGCTTGCCGAGGAATTCACCGCATTTGAAGGCGGCGAAGCGCTGAAAAACGGGGCGCCCGTTTTTGCCGCGCGCGAAAACGCCGGCATCTTCCATCTGGCGGCGCCCGAAGACGTGATCGCGCATCTGCCGGAAGAGGTGCGGGGCACCGTCAAGCGCATTCCGCACGTGCCCTCGCTCGCCTACCGGCTGGCCATGGTGGCGGATGGCCGCATCGACGGAACGCTGGTCAAGGCCAACTCGCACGAGTGGGATCTCGCCGCCGCCGACCTCATTCTGGAGAAGGCCGGCGGCCGGCTGGTCGGGCTCGATGGAAAACCTCTGATGTATAATCGCCAGCAGGTGAACCACCCCGCATTGTGCGCCGCAGCAGATTATGCGCTGCCTGCACTTTTGAAAGCGTTTTCACATCTGTCTGACAGTTGACGTTTGCCGGGAAATCCCGCAGATGAATGCCTCTCTCAGAGTTTAAGAAAGAGACAAAGACATGACGGAATCTGGCAAACAGAAACAGCTGCTGCACCTCGTATTCGGCGGCGAACTGGAAAACCTTCAGGATGTTCAGTTCCGGGATTTGAAGGCGCTCGATATCGTCGGTATCTATCCGGACTATGCTTCCGCGCTCACCGCATGGAAGTCCAAGGCGCAAATGACTGTCGATAACGCCCATATGCGTTATTTTATCGTGCATATGCACCGTCTTCTCAATCCGGACGACAAAATTTGAGTCCTTTTGCCCTTGCGTTGTAATACTATTGGGTGAAAGCGAGTTTTCCCGTGATTCCTGCGCGAGCGGCGCAGGCCGGGAATACCGGGGCGAGAAAATGTGATCGCGCTTTCGTTTCCGATGACAAAAAATGACGCAATTTGAGAAGAAGTAGGCGGCGATAACAACCAAAAACAGGGGAAGGGCATTGCGCGGAATGATCAAGGGCAGAATGTCATGAGCAGCCGTATCGCACGTTTCGCTCTTTCCGGTTACCGCATTGCCGGTATCGCCGCTTACCCGTTCGCGAAGCCCTATCTTTCCTACCGGGCGGCGAAGGGCAAGGAAGACAAGCGCCGCCGGCTCGAACGCTTCGGTTATGCGAGCGCCGAGCGCCCGCGTGGGCCGCTGGTCTGGTTCCATGCCGCAAGCGTGGGCGAAACTCTGGCGCTTATTCCGCTGATCCGCGAAATCCGCAAGCGCGATATCTTCGTGCTTTTGACCACCGGCACCGTCACGTCGGCCGAACTGACCCGCACGCGGCTCGGCGACGATGTGATCCACCAATATGTGCCGCTCGATATCAAGATCGCGGTCAACCGTTTCCTGACCTACTGGGCGCCGGATGCCGCCATCACCGCTGAATCGGAAATCTGGCCGGTGACGATGATGGAGCTGGAGCGCCGGCACATTCCGCAAATCCGGGTCAATGCGCGCCTCTCCGACCGTTCCTTCGACCGCTGGAAAGCCCGGCATGACATTGCTGAATCGCTGTTTTCCAAGCTGGCGCTGGTGGTTGCGCAGTCCGATCTCGATGCCGAACGTTTCCGCGATCTCGGCTCCTGGCCGGTGGTGATTTCAGGCAACCTCAAGGGCGACACCGACCCGCCGCCCTGCGACGAGGCGCTTCTGGAGAGCTATCGCAAGCAGGTCGGCAATCGCAAGACATGGGCCGCCATCTCCACTTTCGACGGCGAGGAGAAGGCTGCCGCCACCGTGCATGCGGCGATCAAGTCGCGCAATGGGCAACTGACCATCATCGTGCCGCGCCACCCCGAGCGTGGCGACGATGTCGAGGCGATGCTGAAGGGCATGAATCTTTCGGTCGCCCGCCGCAGCCGCAATGACGTGATCACCCCGGAAACCGATATTTTCCTCGGCGATTCCATCGGTGAAATGGGGCTTTACCTGCGGCTGACCGAGCTTGCCTTCGTCGGCCGCTCTTTGACTGCCGAGGGCGGGCAGAACCCGCTGGAGCCGGCGATGCTCGGCTGCGCCGTCCTTTCTGGCGCACATGTGCAGAATTTCCGCGAGGCCTATCAGAAACTGATCCGCGCCGGCGGCGGTCGTATCATCCGCGATGTGGAAATGCTGGCCAAGGCGGTGCATTATCTGCTGGTCAACGACAATGAGCGTTACAAGATGATCGATGCGGGCAACCGGGTCATTCAGGATATGCGCGGTGCGCTGTCCTCCACCGTCAAGGCGCTGGAACCCTATATCAATCCGCTCACCGTTTCCGCCAAGCTGCAACCGCGGAGCGCCATCGGTTCATGGTAGCGGATATCGAACTCAAAGCGGCGCAATCGATCGCCGCAGTCCTTTTCGACAAGGACGGCACGCTTCTGGGCTATGACGCCAGCTGGGGTCCGGTGAACCGCGAGCTTGCGGCGATTGCCGCCAAGGGCGATCCCGTTCTTGCCGACCGGCTTCTTTCCGCCTGCGGCATGGACCCCGTTACCGGTCATGTGGTGCCGGACAGCCTTCTGGCCGCCGGCAATACGGCGGAAATCGCCGCCGGTCTGGTTGCCGCCGGCTCGCCCTGCGATGTCGGGGAACTGACGGCGCGCCTCGACCGGTTGTTCACCGAGGCGGCGGATAAATCCGTACCAGTCACCGATCTCAAGGCGTTTTTCGCAAGGTTGAAGGCGCGCGGCTACAAGCTCGGCATCGCCTCCAGCGACAATGAAAACTCCATCCGCCAGACGGCCATCCGCTTCGGTTTCGAAAAGGACGTCGATTTTGTCGCGGGATATGACAGCGGTTACGGCACCAAGCCGCAGCCCGGCATGGTTCTCGGTTTCTGCGAGGCGATAGGCTTCCCGCCGGAGCGTGTGGCGGTGGTCGGCGACAATAATCACGATCTGCACATGGCGAAGAATGCCGGTGCCGGTCTGCGTATCGCCGTTTTGACCGGAACAGGCTCACGCGAAAGCCTTGGCGCCGATGCCGATTTTTGTTTCGACGACATCACGGCGCTTGAAGCGCTTTTGCCGGAACGGGCTCTCTGAACCCGGTGGAATTTCCGCCGGGCCGGGTGCGGCTCCATCAAACCCGTTTATTCCATTTTTGCAATTTACGGTTTTTTCTGGCAAACAACCTCCTGACATGTGACGGGCGAACGGAATGCCGTGGGCGACGCGGCCGGGAGCGGGAATAGATGGTTTCTGAAGCGCCGCCGTTCTGGTGGCAGAAAGCGGGATGGCAGGCGTGGCTCTTGTCTCCTTTCTCGCTTCTTTACGGCAAGATCGCCGGCCGGCGGATGCGAACCGCGAAGAGGGCAAGCGTTGCCGTTCCGGTCATCTGCATCGGCAACTTCACCGTGGGTGGCGCCGGCAAGACACCGACGGCGATGGCAATTGCGAGAGCCGCCGTCGCAAAGGGCCTGAAACCCGGATTTCTCAGCCGCGGTTACGGCGGCACGCTCGATGTCACCACCCTTGTCGATCCCGGACAGCACCGCTCGGCCGATGTCGGCGATGAGCCGCTGCTCCTGGCGCGAGAGGCGGTCACGGTCATTTCCCGCAAGCGCGTGGAAGGCGCACACCGGCTGGTGAAGGAAGGCGTCGATCTCATCATCATGGATGACGGTTTCCAGAGCGCACGCCTGACGCTGGATTATGCGCTTGTCGTCATCGATACGATGCGTGGCATCGGCAACGGCCATCTCGTGCCGGGCGGTCCGGTGAGGGCGCCGCTTGCCGAACAGATGCGGCATATGACCGGGCTCCTGAAGGTGGGCAAAGGCCATGCGGCCGATGCCCTGGTCCGGCAGGCGGCAAAGGCTGCCAAACCCGTCTTCGTTGCGGCGATCACGCCACAGGAGCCGCAGGATTTCAGGGGAAGGCGCGTGCTGGCCTATGCGGGCATCGCCGACCCGGCCAAGTTTTATCGAACCGTCGAGGCGCTCGGCGGCGACATCGTACTGCAGCGCTCTTTCCCGGATCATCATCATTTCAGCGATGACGAGATTGCCGATCTTCTACAGGACGCCGGCAAAGAGAACCTGCAACTGGTGACGACGGCCAAGGACGCCGTGCGGCTTAACGGACACCACGGCCGGGCGGAAGAATTGCTGTGGAACAGCCTGGTGATCGAAATCGACATGGTGTTCGACGACCCCAACGCGGCCGCGACGATCATCGATACGGCGGTGAGGAACTGCCGTGCGCGCCTGCTACGGGACAATGCGCGGACGTCGGTTTAGAGTACCGAAGAAGATAAACCGCCGTATACCCACTTCTCCTCATTCCTGTGCTTGTCACAGGAATCCAGTCGACGCGCGTCTGCGTGGCGGAAAGAGTCCTATCAGCCCAAGGACTTGGGCTGGCTGGATCCCTGTGACAAGCACAGGGATGAGGGAAGGCAAACGCGCCATACGCAACGCGCCGCTTCCCAACTCACGCCGGCAAATTTCCAGCCTTCTTTTCGGCTTCCAGCGAAGCCGCCGCATCCACATAGGCCTCCTGCCGCGCCACGCTCCAGTAGCGCAGCTCATCGAGAGGAATGCTTTTGCCGGTGATGGCGCAGATGACGTGCGAGCCGGTCTGGACGATGCGGAAGTCACCGTCGAGATATTCGATGACGGCGAGGCGGTTGCCGCCTCCTTCAAATCTGTTCATCCGTTTTCGTCTCCTGCTCTGTCCCGTCAGGGCACCCAGTCCGAAACGGCGCAGCGTTTTCCTGAACAATTGGGTGCTCCAGTATCTCAAATTTATATAGCCCGGCGCGGCGCAAGGCCAGCCCCACCGTTCGTGCGTATATGAAAGCGTCAGCTACGGCCGAAGAGCCGTTCTATATCGGAAAGTTTCAGTTCGATATAGGTCGGACGGCCGTGATTGCACTGGCCGGAACCCGGCGTGTTTTCCATCTGCCGTAGAAGCGCGTTCATCTCCTCCGGCCGCATGCGCCGGCCGGAACGCACGGAGCCATGGCAGGCCATGGTGGCTGCGACATATTCCAGCTTGTTGGCAAGCGTGGAGGCGGCGTCCCATTCGGCGATCTCGTCGGCAAGCTGGCGCACCAGCCCCTGCACATTGACTTCGCCCAGCATGGCGGGCGTTTCGCGGACGGCGACGGCGCCCGGCCCGAAACGCTCGATGACGAGCCCCAGCGCATCGAAACCGGCTGCGTGGTCCATCAGCCGGTCGCAATCTTCCTCGGGCAGATCGATGATCTCGGGGATGAGCAGCACCTGCGAAGGCGGCCGCCTGGAATGCAGCGCATTGCGCATCTGTTCGAACACCAGCCGCTCATGCGCGGCATGCTGGTCGACGATGACGAGGCCGTTTTCCGTCTGCGCGATGATGTAGTTTTCGTGCAGCTGCGCCCGCGCGGCTCCGAGAGGATAAAGGACAGGCTCCGGCGAGGGGCTTGCGGCGGTCTCATAAGTGTCCCGAGGCTCGGCCCGCGCCGTCGGCATGGTGATATCGGAAAAGCGTGACTGCACGGCCTCCGCAAATTGCATGTCCCCTGAAACCGCAAGCGGCCGGGAGGGCGAGGTGGCGGCGGACCACGGCGCGGGGGCTGCCATGGAAGGCGAGGGCCGGAGGCCGGACGGGCTGTAGCCGGGGCGGAAGGCGTTCATCATCTGGCTCGCACCCGTCGTTGCGGCCCTGTCGCCGTCGCGCGTCAGCGCCTGCCGGATCGCGCCGACGATCAGCCCGCGAATGAGGCCGGGATCGCGAAAACGCACATCGGATTTCGCCGGGTGCACGTTCACGTCCACAAAGGCAGGATCGAGTGTGATGGACAGCACCGCGACCGGATATCGCCCATGCGGCACGGTTTCGGCATAGGCGCCGCGAATGGCGGATAAAAGCAGCTTGTCCTGCACCGGGCGGCCATTGACGAAGACATATTGATGCGCCGAGTTGCCGCGATTGAAGGTCGGCACACCGGCAAAACCGGAGAGCGTCACATCCTCGCGCCCGGCATCGATTTCGATGGCGTTGTCCTTGAACTCGGCACCGAGGATTTGCGCCATGCGGGCAAGATGGTCGTCGCCGGTCGAAGGGATTTCGAGCGTCGAGCGGTCGGTGCCGGAGAGCACGAAACGGATATGCGGAAAGGCGATCGCCATCCGTTTGACGACTTCGGTGATGGCGGCGGCCTCGGCGCGTTCCGTTTTCAGGAATTTCAGCCGCGCCGGCGTGGCGAAGAACAGGTCGCGCACTTCGACGATGGTGCCGGCATTCGAGGCGGCGGGCCGTACATCGGACACCTTACCGCCGGTAACGGAAATCACCGAACCCTGTTCCGCACCCTGTTGCCGGCTGGTAATCGTCAGCTTGGCGACGGAGCCAATGGAGGGCAGCGCCTCGCCGCGAAACCCGAGCGTGCGGATATCGTCCAGCGTATCGGAAATCTTCGAGGTGCAGTGACGCCTGACCGCAAGCTCCAGATCGGCAGGCGACATGCCGGAGCCGTTGTCGGTAATCCGCACCAGCCCCTTGCCGCCGCCCGCCGTGGCGATCTCGATCCGGGTCGCGCCCGCATCGATGGCGTTTTCCACCAGTTCCTTCGTGGCGCTGGAGGGTCTTTCGATGACCTCGCCGGCGGCGATCTGGTTGATGAGGGTTTCTGGAAGCTGCTTGATGGCCATGATCGTCATTTTCGCGGATTCGCCGTGGCTTCGAAAGCAAAAAACTCGAACTGCGGAAATTTGCACATGTTTTGCGGCCTGTCTGGCATTCGATCATTTCCGTCAACATGGCGTTAAGCGTTAATCCGCCTTTAATCGGCCTTGATTATGGTGGGGCGGCTTGAAATGACCGCAGGAACGGGGCCGCCTTCGCCGGGCGGTGTGTGACGTCGAATATGGGTGAGCGTCATCTTCCCCTCAAGACTGCTTCAAGTTGCAAACCCTGATGTCTCTTTTTCGGAATTTTTCGTTTCATCCCGGCATCTGCCCTGGACGATTCCACTAGAAACATAAGCCTGACCCCTGAAAAACAGGCGGGAGTTTGCAGTTGAGTGATTTGGCGTCCTCTGGCGCGGGCGTTCATACGGTGATGCTTGATGCCCTTTGCGACGCGCTTGGCGCGGCGATCGTCGTTTACGACCGGAACGATCACATTATTTTCGCAAGCCGGAAACTCTTGAGCTTTTTTCCGCTGGAAGAGGCCGTCATCGGCCCGGGCGCGCGGCTGCGCGACTATCTGAGCGCGCTTTACGATTGTTATCTGCTCGAGGCGGAAAGTCTCTCCGCCAATGCCCGCCCGCTCGGCCGGGAGGAATGGATCGGCGAGCGGCTGGCGCTGCACTGGAAGGAAAGATCGGAAAAAACCGAGCGGCTGAAGGGAGAACGCTTCCTGCGCTTCGTCATGAACCGCCTGCCATCCGGCCTCGGCATCAGCGTGGTTGCCGATATTTCCGAACAGAAGAAACGCGAAGAGCAATGGCGCATCGACCTCGAGCGCGTGCAGCTCATCGAGGATATTCTCGACAATCTGCCGTTTCCCGTCTTCGTCAAGGACCGGAACATGGCCTATGCCGCCGTCAACAAATCCGCCTGCGCTTTGGTCGAAACCAGCCCCGAGAGCATTCTCGGCCGCACCGTTTTCGATCTCCACTCGCGCAAGGTCGCCGGACGGATCGATATTGCCGATCGTATGGTGCTGGATAGCGGCACGCCGAGCGTCATCCCCGAAAGGGTGCGGCGGCTGAACGGCGAAGAGGTGCTGACCATCACCCGCAAGCAGCGTGTGGGCAGGCCCGGCCGATATTTCCTGGTAACGACGATGGAGGACGTAACCGCTCTCGCCACCATCGATGCCAACGGCACGCCCGTCATCCCCTCGCTCGAACATGTCCCTTTCGTCGCCTCCACCTATGGCAAGGACGAAGAAACGGACAATCGCGGTGGGGTTTTAAAGAGCAAGGCGGTGCTGATCGTCTCTGAAAACGGACGCTTTGCGCAAGCCGCCAGTCGCCGGCTGACGGCGGGCGGCATGGACCATGCGGCGGTGACGAGCGAGGACGAGCAGCGCGCCTTCATCGATGTCGCGACCTCCGCCGGCGTGAGCATCGATGTGGTCGTTGTCGACGCCCAGATGAGCGTCGCCTGCCTCGATATTGCCGCCGCGCATGATCTGCCCGTCGTCACCATCGAGGAAGAGGAGATAGACGCTTCGCTGCTGCATTATCTTGCGGCCGGGCTGCAATCGTCCCCGAAGGAGAAAGCCGCCGACGAGGACTGGGAGATCATGACGGAGGACCTGCCTGAAATCCTCAAGACCGGCGGCGTCTGCGAGATACTTCTCGTCGAGGATAACAGGGTCAACCAGATCGTCTTTTCGCAGATACTCGAGGGCCTCGGGCTTTCCTGGCGGCTCGCCACCTCGGGCGAGGAAGCGCTGCGTCTCTTTGCCGAACAGCCGCCTTCCGCCGTCCTGCTCGACACGACGCTGGGCGATATCGACGGCTTCGAAGTCGCGCGCCGCATGCGCGGCCTTTGCGGCGAAAAGCACATTCCCATCGTCGGCGTCATCACCCACGCTTTTGAGGGCGATCTCGATAAATGCCGCGCGTCGGGCATGGACGACATGCTGCTGAAACCCGTCAGCCCGGATATGGTCGAGGCGGTTTTCCTGCGGCTTTTCGGTAAGGATGTCCTGCGGCTGCAGGCCTGACATTGCCTTTGTCGGGAGGCTATGGCTTTTTTAATACTTGCCCTGCATTGTGAGCGCGGTCGACACAGGATTCACGAGATGCAGGAATGAAACGGGCAGAGCCGCAAACGTTGCAGGTCAGCCAGAACGAGCTGCAGGCGATGGCCTACAGCGACCCGCTGACGGGGCTCGGCAACCGCTACCGTCTGCGGGACAAGATTCGCATGCTTGCCAGCGAGCGCTCCAGCGATCCGGCGCCCTTTACGGTCGGCATCGCCAATATAGACGGCTTCAAACCCATCAATGATCTGTTCGGTGTGCAGGCGGGCGATGAAATCCTCTGCCAGGTCGCGCACCGGCTGAAGGCCTGCATTCCCGATGGCGCGGTCGTGACGCGCCATGACGGCGACGAATTCGCCTTCGTGCTGCCGCTGGTGTTCGAGCGCACCGGTGCCGAGCGCATCGGCAACATGATCAAGGACGTGCTTTCGGCCCCTTACGATCTCGGCGACCGTAACGTTCGCCTGTCTTCTTCCTTCGGTTTCGCCATCTATCCCTTCGCCGGCGATGAATTCGAGGATTTGCTGAAAAGCGCCGAGACGGCGCTCTATCGCTCCAAGAGACGTGGCCGCGGCCAGATCACCGTCTATTCGCGCGAAATCGCGCAGGAAATGAAGCGCGCCACGCAACTGGAACAGGCGCTCAGAAATGCCATCATCACCGATGCCATCGATGTGCATTTCCAGCCCATCGTCAGGCTGGAAGAGGCGAAGGTCATCGGTTTCGAGGCGTTGGCCCGCTGGAACGATCCGGACCTCGGTTTCGTATCGCCCGCTGTTTTCGTGCCGCTTGCGGAAGAGCGCGGTTTCATCGATGCGCTGTCGGAAGCTTTGCTCCGAAAGGCGGCAGAGGCGGCCCTGTTCTGGCCGCGTGAACTCTTCCTGTCCTTCAACCTCTCTTCCGCGCAATTGATGGACCCCAGCACGGCGGACAATATTCTCTCCATCCTCTCGCGTGTCGGTCTCGACCCGCACCGGCTGGAGCTTGAAATCACCGAAACGGCTGTCATGACTTCCGCCGATACCGCCCAGCGCATTATCAGCGAATTGCAGAGCGCCGGCGTTCGCATTTCGCTGGATGATTTCGGCACCGGCCAGTCGAGCCTCGGCCGCCTGCGCGATTTCACCTTCGACAAGGTGAAGATCGATCGCGCCTTCGTTTCTCGTATCAGCAGCGACCGCCCCTCGGAACATATCATCAAGGCCATCGTCGCCATGTGCGAAGGGCTCGATCTCGAGGTCGTGGCCGAAGGGATCGAAGAACGGGCGGAAGAGGAAAAGCTGCGCGCACTCGGCTGCGCCATGGGGCAGGGCTATTTCTACGGCCGCCCCGCCGATGCCGCCGCGACCCAGCGGTATCTGCACGAGAATTACCGCGAGATATTGTCGGATATTTCCTGAAAACCGGGTGACTATAGGGCGGGGTCGAGCTCACCAGCCCTCATTCCTGTGCTTGTCACAGGAATCCAGCCGACGCGCGTCTGCGCGGCGAAACGACTCCTTCCAGCCCAAGGACTTGGGCTGACTGGATTCCTGTGACACGCACAGGAATGAGGGATTCTGGAACGCCATTACATTGAGCGTTCCAGGCGCTGTTTTTCCGAACCCGCGCCTTAGAGCCTATAAAGCGGCTCGAACCGGCCCTTCACCTCAATCCCCAGCTCGAACGTCAACCCATGCTGCGGATTGGCGGCAATGGCGTCGTCATCGAGATGTTCGCGCGCCGAGGTGACGAGAAGGCGCGATGCGTCGGGGCCGATGAAGGCCGGGCAGGTCGTCTGTGCGCCGGGCACCTCATATCGGGCGATGTGATTGCCGTCCGTATCGTAACGATCCACAGCACCCACGCCCCAGCGGGCGTTCCAGATATGCCCTTCGGCATCGCAGACCGATCCGTCGATGCCGCCTTTGATACCGGTGGAATCGATGAAGACTTCAGCCTTGCCTGCGGGAAGGCCGGTCTCGGCATCGAGCGGCACCCGCATCAGCTTGTTCACCTTGGTATCGACGTAATATCCCGTCGCGCCATCGGGCGAGAAGCAGATTGAATTCGGAATGCTGATCTCGGCAAACAGCTTCGTCACGGTGCCCTTCGCGACATGATAGATGCTGCCCGCGCCGGTCTCCGCCTTACGGCCCATGGTGCCGATCCACAACGCGCCGGAGGGGTGCATGCGACCGTCATTGGAGCGGTTGCCGGGCAAATCCTTTTCCAGTTCCGCATGCAGCGTCAGCACGCCGGTTGCCGTGTCGCGCAGGAAAAGCCCGTCATCGGAGGCGATCAGCTGCTTGCTGTCGCTGACCTTGGCGAGCGCACTACCCATGAAGGGCAAAGCGTGCACGGTCTTGCGGCCGGAGGCGAGATGCAGCTCATGCAGTTCCCGCTCGAGAATATTGAACCACCAGGCGGTGCCGGTCGCAGGATCGAAGGTCGAGCCTTCGCCGAGCAGCATCGGCGTCTCGTCCAGAACACGTCCGGCAAAGGGAAAAACAGTCGCCAAGCTCTTATCCTCCGATGGCTGCATCATAGGCTGAAAGTGTGACAGTGGCGCGTTCGCGCACCTCCGCCGCCGTCATGCCCGGCTTATAAAGGCTTGTGCCAAGCCCGAAAGCCACGATACCGGCCGAGGTATATTCAGCAAAATTCTTGTCCGAGACGCCGCCGACGGCGGCGATGACCAAATCCTTCGGCAGGATCGTCCGGATCGCATTGATGCCGGCGGGGCCGATGATGCTGGCGGGAAAGAACTTCAGCCCGGTCGCGCCGGCCTTCGCGGCCACCAGCGCCTCGGTGGGGGTGAGAACGCCCGGCATCGTCACCATGCCCTTGACGCGCGCGGCAACGATCACATCGGCATCGGCATTGGGGCTCACCATCAGCTTGCCGCCGGCCGCATCCAGCGAGGCCACGTCTTCCACGCTGAGCACGGTGCCAGCGCCGATCAGGCAATCGGCGGGCGCCATCTTTGCGGCGATCTCGATGGAACGGAACGGATCGGGCGAATTGAGCGGAATTTCAATGGCCCGGAAGCCGGTTTCGATCAGCGCGCCGACGACGCCTTCGGTCTCCTCGGGTTTCAGACCGCGCAGGATGGCGATCAGCGGATATTTGATGGAAGGGAAGGGAATACGCATGGTCGATCTTTCTTCTTATGGCCAGATGGCATTTGCAGCGGCCAGCAATCCGCGCCGCACGGCCTCGTCTGCATCGATGACCGTATAGTGGATATCAAGGGCGGTGAAGGCGCCTTCGTAAAGCGCACCGAGCGCACCGGAACCGATCAGCACCACCGGCGTCTCGCGTCGTGCGGTGGAATGCGCGCCGGCGATTTCCAGCCCGATCATGATGCCGGAGAGCTTGGCCTTGGCATCGGTGGCGGTGAGGCCATGCAGCAACTGGCCGGAGCGAAGGGTGAAAAAGCGATTGGTCGCAAGCTGCGGATTGGCATAGATGTCTCGCACCGCCGCCGTGAAAGCCTCATGCTCGCCGGTAAAGGCTTCGGCCTCGGCCACCGCATGGGAAAGGATCGTCTGTTTCGAGACGACTTCGAAGAGTTCGCCGGTCATGAACGTGGCGAAACCCGTCACGCCGCCATCCTTGACGGTCACCCATTTGGAATGGGTGCCGGGCATGCAGACGAGCTTTTCACCGGCGTCCGAGGAGGCGAGAGCGCCAAGCAATTGGGTTTCCTCGCCGCGCATGACGTCGGGCGCGTTTTCATCCCGTTGCGCTAGCCCCGGCAAAATGCGCACATCCCGCGCCTGGCCCGGCACGCGAACCGCACCGTCGAGAACCGCCGAAAGCGATGTCGGCACGTCGATATAACCCGCCTCGACCCAGCCCTGCCGCGCGCCTGCCATGCCGCAGACGAGAACCGGCAAACCTTCCGGCGCGCCGATGGCGTCGAGATGCGATTGCAGCACATCGGCAAAACCGGTCCGCATGGCAGTAGTCATGCCTTCCGTGCTTCTGCGCTCCGCCAGCACCGCGCCCGATCGGCTCATGAGCCAGAGCCGGAAACTGGTCGTACCCCAGTCGACGGCGATGAAAGCGGGTTCGGACATTATAGGAGGCCTCCGTCTACGATTATGGATTGCGCCGTGATGGCGCCCGATGCCGATGATGCGAGAAACAGGCACGGGCCCGCCAGATCGGCAGCGACGAGCGTGCGTTTCAGACATTGCCGCGCGGTGGTGGCGGCAATGCCCTCATCCGTCAGCCATAGTTCCTTCTGCCGCTCCGTCACGATCATGCCGGGCAGCAGCGTGTTGACGCGGATATTTTCCGGCCCCAGCCGGCCGGCGAGGCTTTTCGTCAGCCCGATGATGCCGGCCTTGGCCGCCGCATAGGAGGGCAGCTCGCCCATGTTGAGCAGAAACGAGATGGACGAGAAATTGACGATGGAGGCGTCCTTCGCCTGCCGCAGATAGGGCAGGGCTGCCTGAACCGTGAAAAACATCTGCTTGAGATTGACCGCCTGATTGGCGTCCCAATAGGCTTCCGTCACCGTGTCTATGTCGTGGCGGTCGTCCCAGGCGGCGTTGTTGACCAGCACCTTGATGCCACCGGTGGCGGAGGCCGCGGCCTCCACCGTCTTGCCGATCGCCGCAATATCGCGAAGGTCGGTCTTGAAGAAGTGGACCGGATGCGGCGCCGTCGTTGCAAGCCGCTTGACGAGCGCCAGGCTCGGCTCTTCGGCGATATCGATGAACGAAACCTTCGCGCCCTGCATCGCAAAGGCTTCCACCAGCGATGCCCCGATGCCGGAACCGCCGCCGGTGACGAGCACGCCCGCATCCTTGAGGTCCGGAAATTGGGCTTGCGTCATCGGCGTCATCTCGTCCATGAAAGGCTTGATTGTTCCATTATTTGGAACTAGATTTTACTAAATGGAATTATTCTCTTGGCGTCACGCTTATGTCAAGGCAGATGATGGTGGATGTTGCCATGCCCGATAATAAAAAGCCCAATAGGCAAAAGCCTGATGCGGTTCCGGTGACGCAACGGAAAACCGGAGTTGAGACGGGCACGCTCGGCAAGGCCGTTTCGCTGCTGGAGCTGATCGCCTTTGCTGAAAAACCGATGCGCTTTACCGATGTGGTCGAAGCCTGCGGCCAGCCGCGCGGCACGGTTCACCGCCAGCTCGCCCATCTTGTCGCCGAAGGCCTTGTCGATCACGCTGCCGATCAGACCTATGCCGTGGGGCTGAGGTTGCTGCAACTGGCCGCGAAAGCCTGGAGCGGCAACGACCTGCGCAGCGTCGCGGCCCCCCATCTGGCGGCGTTGCAGGAAGTGACACAGGAATCGGTGCATCTCGCCGTGCTGAACGGCAGACAGGTCACCTATCTCGACAAGATGGAGGGGCAGCATACATTGCGCATGCATTCGCAGGTCGGCAAAACCTCGCCAGCCTATTGCACCGGCGTGGGCAAGGCGGCGCTGTCGCTGCTGTCAGCCGAAGAACTGGCGCAGCTGGCCGCGGAGCTGGATTTTCATCGCTTCACGGAAAGCACGGTCACGACGCCGGAAGCGCTGATGGCGGAGGTGGCGACCATTCGCGACAATGGCTACGGTTTCGACCTTCAGGAGCACGAGATCGGAATTCACTGCGTCGCAGCACCCGTCCGGGCGCCCGGCCGCAATTTTCGCGCGGCGATTTCCGTCACCGGTCCGGCCTATCGCGTGGATGTGGAACAGCTTCGCAAATGGGCCCCTCTGGTACGCGAGACCGCCGACAGGATTTCCGACGATCTTGCCTGCAGATTATCCCCGGTTGCGGATGGTTGAAGAAAACAGGGCGCGCACCCTGGATTTTCCCGTGCCGAACCGCCGGCCATGCACCCATTCAGATGCGTTCGATATTATTTTCGACTATTCTGAATTAAGTTTTCAACTTTTGTTTGCATGAATCGTTTTGGTGAGTAACATCCGCAACAATTTCCGGGCAAGGGCGGGCCTTTGCGGCGGCATTTTCTCATTCTCGAAGAACAGCTTTGATGCAGAAAACAGAGACGGCCGCCGTTCAGTCGATTGGTGTTGATTGCGTTCGCGAGATCGCCGATCTCAACACCCAATTCGATATATTCCGGTTTTTGAAACGGCTGACGGAGGCCTGGGAATTCAAGGCTTTCATGGTGCTCGACCTGTCTTCGGAAGTGGCGAGCGAACTGTCGCAATATACGATCATCACCAGCTGGCCGGCCGAGCTTCTGCAGCGTTACGATGAAGAGGGCATGCTCCAGACCAGCCGGGTGATGGCGCAGTTGAAAAAATCGACCGTGCCCTTTTCCGTCTCCATGGATTTTCTGGTCAGAGGCGAGGGAGAAATCGCCAAGAAAACCGTGATCAACCTTTTCGAACGGTTCGAGATGATCAATTCGGTCTGGTTCCCCGTCCACGACATCACCATGCGACGGGGCGCGGTATCCTTTTCCGGCAACAAGACGGCTGTGCCCGCAAGCCGGCTTGCGGAGCTTTTTTACATTTCCAGCCATGTCTTTGCCCGGCTGTCTGAAATCCGTCGCCTCGATCTCAGGGTTCCCGAAACCTTGAGCGAGCGGGAGATCGACTGCCTGAACTGGACCGCCGCCGGCAAGACCAGCGCCGAAATCGCTGAAATCATGATGCTGTCGGAACATACCATCAATCATTACCTGAACCGCGCGACGAAAAAACTCGACACGGTCAACCGCACCCAGGCCGTCGCAAAAGCGCTGCGGGTCGGCCTGATAAAATAGCGAAATCTTAATTTTATCATTGTGATAAACCGCTTCCTGGGCGATCCTCCTTTCGAATCACCGGAAAGGAGAAATCGTTTGCCGGAACGGCATAAGGTAAAAGCAGGATTTTCTCCGACTATCGATTGCGCCGTGCTGATAGCCGCTGCCGAAAAAGGCTTTGCTGCCGATGAAGGCATAGAACTCGAACTTTTCCGAAAACAGTCCGCCCGCGCCGTGCTTGCGGCGCTTGGTGAGGATGGCGTTCACGTCGCGCATCTGCCCGCTCCGATTCCGGTCGGCTCCGCTGTCGGCCTCGACGATCTGCCGGCCGATATTGTCGGCGTTTTCACGCTTTCCCTCGGTGGATCTGCAACGACCGTTTCCCACGGATTTTATGACGAACTCTACCGCGAAGGGCTGAAGCTGCCGGACCCGGCGGCTTTCGGACGCGCCATGGCCCGTGTCTGCGCCGCGCGCCGGGCGGCGGCGAAAAATCCGCCGGTCTTTGCGGTCGAGGATATCGTCTCGACGCCCTTTTATGCCCTGCGTTATCTGCTCGGAAGCTGCGGCGTGCTGCTCGGCCGGGATATGGAAATCGTCGAGGCCCTGCCGAAGGCGATGCCGGCGCTCCTGGAAAGCGGCAAGGTCGATGCGCTCTGTACCGCCGAACCGGCGGGCAGCGCCGTGGTGCTTGGCGGCGCTGGCCGGATCGTTACCACCGGGGCGTTGATCTGGCATAATGCGCCGGAAAAGATACTGGCTACGAAGAAGCGCTGGGCGGAGGACAATCCCGCCCTTCTTGAAGGGCTGTTGCGTGCCCTTTACCGTGCCGGCGAATGGTGCGCCAATGCCGCCAATATCGAGGAACTGGCCGGCATACTCGCCGCCCCTCAATATATGGATGAGAACGGCGAATTCCTGCTGCCGGCGCTGACGGGCTATATTTCAACCTCGCAGCGGGACATGCAGCGTTTTCAGGAGTTTTTTGTGACCAGCGCCAAGGCCGCCAATTTTCCATGGCAGAGCCAGGCCCTGTGGTTCTTCAGCCAGATGTTGCGCTGGGGGGAGGTTTCCGCCGATTACCGGTTCGATCCCGCCGTGGTGGAGGCGGCCCGCAACGCCTACCGGCCGGATATTTTCCGCAAGGCGATGAAGCCGCTTTTCGTGCCGGTGCCGGGTGCCAATCTGAAGCTCGAGGGCACGCTGCGCGAGCCTGTTCATGTCGGCGCATCCCGCACGGGTCTGGTGCTCGGCCCCGACTGTTTTTTCGACGGCCATGTTTTCGATCCGGAAACGCTGGCGATGGACGACGAAATCTGAAACCGCAGCGTTAAATCGTCGCGAATGCCGGACTGTCGCGCTTTGGCATTGGCGAAGCGCTCCGGCTTGTCTATGGATGGCACGCAATACCGGTCGGATGATGAAGCGGAGCAGAAATATGGCAGAGGTCAGCAGAAGCCAGGTGGAAAAGGCGCTGGAAGCGGTAATTTATCCCGGCAGCGGCAAGAGCATCGTCGCACTCGGCATGGTCTCGGAAATCTTCATCGCCGATGCGAAGGCCTATTTCTCGATCACTGTCCCGGCCGACAAGGCTGCGGAGATGGAGCCGTTGCGGCTTGCCGCCGAACAGGCGGCCAAAAGCGTGGAAGGTATCGTCGGCGCGGTCGTGGCGCTGACGGCAGACCGCAAGCCCGGCCAGCAGCAACCCGCACCCGCCGCGCGCCCCGCCGCCGCAACCGGCCGGCCGGCCCAACAGCCCGGCTCGTCGAAGGTCGGCGTCCCGGGTGTGCGGGCCATCATCGCCGTCGCCTCGGGCAAGGGCGGGGTGGGCAAGTCGACCACCGCGGTCAATCTGGCGCTCGGCCTCCAGTCGCTCGGCCTCAAGGTCGGCATGCTCGATGCCGATATTTATGGCCCCTCGTTGCCGCGACTGCTGAAAATTTCCGGCCGCCCGCAGCAGCAGGAAGACCGCATCATCCTTCCCATGGAAAATTACGGGCTGAAGGTCATGTCCATGGGCTTTCTGGTGGATGAGGAAGCCGCGATGATCTGGCGCGGGCCGATGGTGCAGTCCGCCCTCATGCAGATGCTGCGCGAAGTGGCCTGGGGCGAACTGGATGTGCTGGTGCTGGACATGCCGCCCGGCACCGGCGATGCCCAGTTGACCATCGCCCAGCAGGTGCCGCTCGCCGGCGCCGTCATCGTTTCCACGCCGCAGGATCTGGCGCTGATCGACGCACGCAAGGGCATCACCATGTTCCGTAAGGTGGAGGTACCGCTGCTCGGCGTCATCGAGAACATGAGCTATTTCATCGCGCCCGATACCGGCGCGCGCTACGATATTTTCGGCCATGGCGGCGCGAAGGCGGAGGCTGAAAGGATCGGCGTGCCCTTCCTCGGCGAAGTGCCGCTCACCATCTCCATCCGCGAAATGTCGGACGCCGGAACGCCGGTCGTCGCCGCCGAGCCCGATGGCCCGCAGGCCGCGATCTATCGCGATATTGCCGAAAAAGTCTGGGCGCGCATCGGTGCAGGCGAGAGAAAAGCGGCGCCGAAGATCGTTTTCGAATAGCGCGGCAATCATGGACGGAAAATCGGGCAGGTGTCTGCCCGCTTTGAATAATCCTTTGAAAACAGAAGATTAATCGTCAGTATCGGGCAGGCTTTCCGGATTTGAACTGCAGAAATGCTTCGCCTGCAATGCTGTCGAGAAAAAATATTGCTTGATTGCATCTCGCTTTGGGCGCATACGCCTGCGCCGTTTGGCTCTTGGTCCATCGGGCTGGCGAGATTGTGAAAATCCCGCTCGTTCCGGCGTTCCCTGAAGTTTCGTCCAAGGGTTTGCCGAGCGCAAACAGGATATGTTAAGCAGCATTGCGGCTGAAGCCTGCAATGTGGAGCGGAGAAACGGATTGATAAAAGCCTATCGCGCCAATTGCGAGGCGATCAGCCTGTCGTCAGACGACGGCTCCGGACAGATTCCCGACGACATCGTCTGGATCGATCTCGTCAATCCCGACAGGGCGGAAGAGCAGCATGTGGAAAAGCTGCTGGGCGTGGAACTGCCGACGCGCGAAGACCTGAAGGATATCGAGCCTTCCAGTCGTCTCTATATGGAAGACGCCAATGTCTTCATGACCGCGTCTCTTGTGTGGAAGGCGGATTCGGATGATCCGCGCCTCACCGATGTCGCCTTCGTTCTGGTTGGCAAGCGTCTGGTGACAATCCGTTATGCCGAGCCGAAATCGTTCCACCTTTTCATTGCAGCCATTACCCGCGCGCCGCACGAAATGCGCAGCGGCACGGCGCTGCTTTTGAAGCTGCTCGAAACAATCGTCGACCGCACGGCGGAAATTCTCGAAAACTCGGTTACGGGGATCGACAATCTCGCCGCCGACATTCTCGGCAGCCAGGCTCGTTCCAAACGCAAGGCGCCTCGCTATCTCGAAGACCGCCTCGGCAACATCGCCGCCTATCATCGGCTGATATCGAAGGTCCGCGTGAGCCTTGCATCTCTGGCGCGCCTGCAGACCTTTCTGTCCACCAGCGATCAGGTGCGCGAAGACAACGGCGCGCGGGAGCAGGGCAAGTCGATCGGCCGCGATATTCAGTCGCTGAACGAACATGCCTCCTTCGTTTCCGGCAATCTTACCTTCCTGCTGGACGCCTCGCTTGGTATCATCAACATCGAGCAGAACAGCATCATCAAGATTTTTTCCATCGCTTCGGTGGTGTTCCTGCCGCCGACGCTGGTGGCCTCTGTCTATGGAATGAACTTTCAGCTCATGCCGGAGTTGAACTGGACATTCGGTTACCCACTCGCGCTCATCGTCATGCTGATGTCCGCCATCATCCCGTTTCTCTTTTTTCGTTGGAAGGGCTGGCTCTGAGGAGCCAGGATCATCATGTCCCAGATCGCTGACAAGGATGTTGCCGAGAAACCGGATGCGGATGACGAGCACAAGAACAAGGGGCTTTACGCCGCGATCCTTGGTTCCATCGGCGTCGTCTATGGCGATATCGGCACCAGCCCGCTCTACGCCTTCCGCGAGGCCCTGCGGCCCATCGCCTATGACGGCGTGACGCAGGAAGAAGTTATCGGCCTCACATCGCTGATGATCTGGTCTTTGACCATCATCGTGACGTTCAAATACATCACGCTGCTGCTGCGCGCCGACAATGACGGCGAGGGCGGCACGCTGTCGCTGCTGGCGCTGCTGATGAAAACGGCAGGCACCCATCGCGGCGTTCTCATCGTGCTAGGCCTCATCGGCGCGGCGCTGTTTCTGGGCGATGCCATGATCACCCCGGCGCTTTCGGTGCTTTCGGCGGTGGAGGGTCTGAAGCTCGTCACGCCGGAAATGGACGCCTTCATCATCCCGATCTCCGTCGGCATTCTCATCGGCCTTTTCGCCATCCAGTCCCACGGCACGGGCACGGTGGCGAAATTCTTCGGGCCGATCACCGCCGTCTGGTTCATCGTCATGGGCCTGGCCGGTCTCCTCCACATCGCCGATGATTTCAGCATCCTCTTCGCCTTCAACCCGTGGCACGCGGTGGAGTTTCTGGCCAATGAAGGCTTCTACGGCATCGTTGTGCTTGGCGCGGTTTTCCTGACGATCACCGGGGCGGAAGCGCTTTACGCCGATCTCGGCCATTTCGGCCGCCGTCCCATCCAGTGGGCGTGGTTCTGTCTGGTTTTCCCGGCATTGACGCTAAATTATCTCGGGCAGGGCGCGCTGGTGCTGAAAGACCCGGCGGCGATGTCCAATCCCTTCTACCTGATGTTCCCGCAATGGGCGATCCTGCCGGCCGTCATTCTGGCGACCGCCGCCACCATCATCGCCAGCCAGGCGGTCATAACAGGCGCGTTTTCGCTCGTGCGTCAGGCGATTCATCTCGGCTACCTGCCGCGCATGGAAATCCTCTTCACCTCGGAAACCAATACGGGGCAGATCTACCTGCCGGCCGTCAACACCATCCTGCTGTTCGGCGTCGTGGCGCTGGTACTCACCTTCAAGAGTTCGGATGCGCTGGCCACCGCCTACGGCATTTCCGTCACCGGCGCGATGGTCGTCACCAGCCTGATGTTCTTCGAATTCGTGCGCAAGCGCTGGCAATGGTCGGTCTGGCTGGCCATTGCCGTGCTGGCCCCGCTTCTGGCGCTGGAGCTGATCTTCCTCGGCGCGAACCTCCTGAAGATTCACGATGGCGGTTATGTGCCGGTGCTGCTGGCAATCGCCTTCACCGTCATCATGACCACCTGGCAGCGCGGTTCGAGAATCCTCTTCGCCAAGACCCGTCGCATCGATGTGCCGCTGAAGGCTTTCATCGCCTCGGTGGAAAAGGAAAGCGCGCATGCGCCGGTGCGCGTGCCCGGCACGGCCATCTTCCTCACCGGCGATCCGGAAGCGGCGCCGGCCGCACTGTTGCACAATCTCAAGCATAACCACGTCCTTCACGACAAGAACGTCATTCTGACGATCCGCACCGAAGATCAGCCCCGCGTTCATCCTGCAGATCGTTATACGCTGACGAAGATGAGCGAACGTTTTGTCGTGGTCGAACTGCATTTCGGCTTCATGGAAACCCAGAACGTCACCCAGGCGCTGGGCTATCTCCGGCGCACCGGCTACAAGTTCGACATCATGTCGACCTCGTTTTATCTCGGGCGGCGCAAGCTGGTGCCGGATCCGAAATCGGGCATGCCGGGCTGGCAGAACCGCCTGTTCATCGCGCTGGCCGAAACCGCCGCTGATCCCTCGGATTACTTCCGCTTGCCGGCAAACCGCGTGGTGGAACTGGGCTCGCACGTCGTGGTCTGAGCATTAGAAGATGGTTACACATTAACGTGAAGCCGCGTCCGTGCGCGGCGTTAACCAAGCATCAAGGTTAATAAGAGATTCTCGAACACCTGTAGCAAATATGGTTGTCGGTGTTCGGAGTGCTGGTTTTGCGTTCGAAAAGAGTAATGCGTCGTCGGTCCCCCGTGTCCTTTCAGGGTTGGGCGTCAAAATGGACCTCGCCCGTCGTCTTCGGCCTTGCCGCCTGGCTCGTTTTTCCCTCCCTCGCCGCGCGCGCGGATCTCGCTTCGCTGCTGGCCGGTCTGGATAATGGCGGTGAGCAATGGCGCATGGTGCTGACGGCCTCTCCGGCCGGCTCCGTTCACAATGCCTCGCTGACTTTTAATGACGCCGCAGGGGAGGCCGCATTGCATGGCGGCGGCATGATCCTGCCCAATGGCAACAAGGTGGCCTTCGTCACCAACAAGAAGGGTGAGGCAACGACGCCTGACAGCGAGCGCGTCAACCGCGCCGCCAAGAAGGGCCGCATCGTCGCCACCGAAATCATGCAGCCGCCCAAGGCCTTCACCGCCGGTTCCGTCCTGCAACGCACCAGCATGCTGGATATCGAGCCGCTGAAGCGCAAGGATCGCACCGCTTTCGTCAAGTCGAAACGCAGCAAGGATGTCGAGCTCGCCTCCTTCTATTTCCGCCGCGACGAAAAGAAGATCGACAAGAGCGTCTCGCCGATGCTGGCGGAGCTCGTCACCAACCGTACACCTGACATTCTTGCGACGGCTTACGCACCCGCCGCCCCGGATTTCGCCCGCGAGTCGCCGTTTGACGCCATTCTCAAAAAGCCGGACGCGGGCCGTTTCGTGCCGAAGATCAGCGCCGATGACCACGCATGGGCCGCAACCCCGCTGCCGGCCGAGGTGTTTTCCGCGGCCGAGCAGCAATGCCTGGCATCCGGGATTTACTTCGAAGCGCGCGGAGAATCGGTGAAGGGACAGGCGGCGGTCGCACAGGTCATCCTTAACCGCGTGCGCAACCCCTCCTATCCGAAAACCATCTGCGGCGTGGTTTACCAGAACAAGGACTGGCGTAACCGCTGCCAATTTTCCTTCGCCTGCGACAATATCAAGGACCGCGTGAATTCCGAGCGCCACTGGAAGATGGCGCGCGAGGTGGCGATGGCCACCACCGCCGGCAAAATCTGGTTGAACGAAGTGGGTTCGGCCACCCATTATCACGCCGTTTACGTGCGTCCCGCCTGGGGCAAGTCCATGAAGAAGGTCGGCAGAATCGGATTGCACGTGTTTTACCGTACCTATGGTGGCGGCTGGAGCTGATACCACCGCCAATTTGTCGCATTTTGCGTGTCAAAAATGCCGATTCCCTGGGGAAACATCGCCGCCAAACCGCGATTTGATATCAAGCTATTGTTTTTGCATGATTAATTTGTGTAAAAACAACCGCTCGCGGTGCCTTGACTAGAGAAGCCCCTAAAACTATGTTGCGCGCGACTTCAGAGCGGGCTGGAACAGGCTTAATCCGTCACCGTTTACAACTCCAAAGGGTTCTGGCATGGCTGGAACGGAGAAAATGGGTGGGATTTTAAGATGACTGGCAACCGTGACGATAGTCTGGACGAGCGCCGCAAGCGCCTTGCTGACGAGTTGGCGAAGGTGAAGGCGGAGGATGAGGCGGAAGTGAGGGCGGAGACCAACGCTGCGGAAAGCCGGAAGGGCTTTGCGATGGCGGTTAAGCTCTCATCGGAGTTCATTTCGGCCATCGTGGTCGGCGCTATGCTGGGTTATCTTCTGGACTATTTTGCCGGCACGACACCGTGGGGGATGATCGTTCTTCTTCTTCTCGGTTTCTGCGCAGGCGTATTGAATGTGTTGCGCTCGACCGGCGCGGTGGCCAAGCCGCCGCTGCTGGAAAAGGCGGACAGGCGAGACGAGGGTGGAAAAGGCGGCGTTTAAGCTGTTTTTTCTTGCAGTTGAGATGCCGCGACAGGCGGCGACAGGTAAAGAGGGCAGCCGGTGGCAAACGATCCGACCCATCAGTTCTTGGTGCAGCCGATCATTCCGATCGAAATTGGCGGCGTCGATTTTTCCTTCACCAATGCGTCGCTCTTCATGGTCGCGACCGTGGCTGCGGCTTCCGGTTTCCTTTATTTCGCAACGTCGAACCGCGGTCTGATCCCGACCCGCATGCAGTCCGTCGCTGAAATGTCCTATGAATTCATCGCCTCCATGCTGCGCGAAGGCGCTGGCAAGAAGGGCATGGTGTTCTTCCCATTCGTCTTCTCGCTGTTCATGTTCGTGCTGACGGCCAACCTTCTCGGCATGTTCCCGTATTTCTTCACGGTCACCAGCCAGATCATCGTCACCTTCGCGCTCGCCTGCCTCGTCATCGGCACGGTCCTGGTTTACGGTTTCTGGAAGCATGGCCTGCATTTCTTCGGCATCTTCGCCCCCTCGGGCGTGCCCAAGGCGCTTTTGCCGCTTGTGGCGTCGATTGAAATGATCTCGTTCCTGTCGCGCCCGATCAGCCTTTCGGTTCGTCTTTTTGCGAACATGCTGGCCGGCCACATCACGCTCAAGGTTTTCGCAGGCTTCGTCGCCTCCATGAGCGCGCTCGGCGCGCTAGGTGTCGGCGGTGCTGTCCTGCCTCTCATCATGACGGTCGCCATGACCGCTCTCGAATTTCTCGTTGCCTTCCTGCAGGCTTATGTCTTCGCGGTACTGACTTGCATGTACCTGAACGACGCCGTGCATGGTGGTCACTGAGAAGTAAAGTCGCTGGCCCCGGCAACGGGCGTCAAAAACAGCCGCAACAACCAATATCTCAAGGAGTCTCACATGGAAGCGGAAGCAGCAAAGTACATCGGCGCAGGTCTCGCATGCCTCGGCATGGCTGGTACGTCCCTCGCACTCGGCCGTATCTTCGGTGATTACCTGGCCGGCGCACTGCGCAACCCCTCTGCTGCCGACAGCCAGTTCGGCCGTCTGGTATTCGGCTTCGCCGTTACGGAAGCTCTGGGCATCTTCTCGCTGCTCGTTGCTCTCCTTCTCCTGTTCGCTGTTTAATATCGGCATCAGGTCTGGATCACGGCCCGCAAATGGCGTGCCGTGATCCTTCGCATTTGCAGTACCCCTGGAGGTGAGCATGTTCGTGACCGAGGCTTATGCCCAGTCAGCACCGACCGTAGGTGAAACGCATACGGAAACTCCGGCTGTCGGCCAGCCGCAACCGGAAGCCACGCACACGGAAACCGGTGTGGCGCACGGCGCCGAACACGGCGCTTCCGGCGTATTCCCGCCGTTCGACCAGTCTACTTATGCATCGCAGGTCCTGTGGCTGGCGATCACGTTCGGCCTTTTCTATCTGCTGATGCAGAAGGTCATCGTTCCGCGCGTCGGCGGCATTCTCGAAAACCGTCATGGACGTATCGCACAGGATCTCGATGAAGCGGCACGGCTGAAAAGCGAAGCCGACGCTGCCGTCGAAACCTATGAAAAAGAACTCGCGGCAGCTCGCGCCAAGGCAGGCTCCATCGGCGCTGCGGCCCGTGACGCCGCAAAGGCGAAGGCCGATGCCGACCGCGCCGCTATCGAAGCCGGTCTTGCCGAAAAGCTCGCCGCCGCTGAAAAGCGCATTGCGGGCATCAAGGAACAGGCATTCGCCGATGTCGGCGCCATCGCCGAAGAAACCGCGACCGCGATTGTCGACCAGCTGGTTGGCGCCAAGGTCAAGGACACGGACGTCAAGGCAGCGATTGCCGCCGCTTCGAACGTGAAGGGAGCCTGATATGGCATTTGATGCATCATTTTTCGCTCTCGTCGGTCTCGTCCTCTTCTTCGTTCTGGTTGCCTATCTCAAGGTTCCTGGCATGCTCGCCAAGTCTCTGGACGAGCGCGCCCGGAACATTCAGGACGAGCTGGCCGAAGCCAAGCGTCTGCGCGAAGAGGCCCAGCATCTGCTGGCCGAATATCAGCGCAAGCGTAAGGAAGCCGAAGCAGAAGCCGCAGGTATCGTTGCCGCCGCCGAGCGCGAGGCCGCAGCCCTGACGGAAGAAGCCAAGCAGAAGACGGAAGAATTTGTCGCCCGCCGCACGGCCCTTTCGGAACAGAAGATCAAGCAGGCCGAAGACGACGCCATCGGCGCCGTCCGCGCCGCCGCCGTGGATATCGCCATTGCCGCTTCCGAGAAGCTCATTGCCGAAAAGACCACCGCCGCCGCAAAGGCCAAGCTTTTCACCGCCACGATCGGCGAAGTGAAGTCGAAGCTGAACTGAGATTTATCTCGGTATTGTTCAAAACCCCTCCGGCGAGAGCCGTGAGGGGTTTTTTGTTGTCAAATGGGTTGGAGTTATAGCGCCAAAGGTGGATGATCGGCCCGCTTTGGCCAAAGATGGGGGATATCGGATTGCTCTTCCGCTCTGCACCAACAGCGGACATGCTGTGCATTTTCTGACGCAGCCAACCTCGTCGGGAAGGCTTATTCCATAGCGCGGCACAGAAGGGCCATTTGCCGGTGTGGTCCGATGGGACGCCCGATCACCTGCTTGACATATTCCAATTCCGGTGCGAATTTTTACCTATGGGGTAGCGATCGCCCCATGAGGCCACGGCCGAAGAATCGCGTCCTTTGAACCCGAAAAACCGGAGGGACGCGCGATGCCGTCATTTCTTGAAATCACGCCCGAAAAGCTCAATCGCATTATCGGCACGCCCAACGCGCCGACGATTATCGACGTCCGCACTGACGAGGACTTCGCTGCTGATCCCCGCCTCATACCGGGAGCGGTTCGGCGCGACTACCGCCAGGTGACGGACTGGGCCGAAGGGCTTACCGGGCCTTTGGTCGTCCTCTGTCAGAAAGGCCAGAAGCTCGGTCACGGCGTGGCCGCTCACCTTCGTGCGGTTGGCGGTGCCGCCGAGGTTCTCGAGGGCGGCTTCGAAGCCTGGCGTGCGTCGAAAGCGGCCCTGGTCCCCGACGACAGGCTGCCGCCCCGCGACAGCCGTGGCCGGACGGTCTGGGTAACCCGCTCGCGTCCGAAAATCGACCGCATCGCCTGCCCGTGGCTGATCCGGCGCTTCGTCGATCCTTCGGCGGTCTTCCTGTTTGTAGCGGCGGCGGAAGTATCAGCGGTCGCCGATCGCTTCAACGCCACGCCCTTCGACATTGAAGAGGTCTACTGGAGCCACCGTGGCGAGCTTTGCACCTTCGACGTCATGGTCGAGGAATTCGGCCTTGCGACGGAACCCATGCTCCGCCTCGCGACAATCGTCCGGGGAGCAGATACGTCCAGACCTGAACTCGCCCCCGAAGTGCCGGGACTGCTTGCCGCCTCGCTCGGCCTATCCCGGATGTTCAACGACGACCTCGAACAACTCGCGGCCGGCATGACGCTCTACGATGCGTTTTACAGATGGTGCCGTGATGCAACCGAGGAGACCCACAACTGGCCCAACCCGAGGAAGGCATGAGACCATGACCGACCTTGCAAAGACCAGTGTCCGCCTGGATGCGGGCGAAGACGACATCGTTCCGCTTTCCGAAGCCGTGAAGGTATGGGCGCGCGTGGCAGCGCTCAGCTTCGGCGGCCCAGCAGGCCAGATAGCAGTAATGCACCGCATCGTCGTCGACGAGAAGCGCTGGGTGGGTGAACACCGCTTCCTGCATGCCCTCAACTACTGCATGCTGCTGCCTGGGCCGGAGGCTCATCAGCTTGCCATCTATATCGGCTGGCTGCTGAATAAGACCAGGGGCGGCATTATCGCCGGCCTGCTGTTCGTCCTGCCGGGGTTTCTATCCATCCTGGCGCTCAGTTACGTCTACGTTATCTTCGGCGACGTCACCGCGATTGAGGGCATGTTCTTCGGGCTGAAATGCGCGGTCCTCGCTGTTGTCGTTCAGGCGGTCTTTCGGATCGGCAGCAGGGCGCTGAAAAACAATGTGATGGTCGCCATGGCGGCCGCCGCCTTCGTCGCGATCTTCTTCCTCCACGTGCCCTTTCCGCTGATCATCCTTGCGGCCGCAATCATCGGCTGCTTCGGGGGGCGGGCAGGGCTTCCCGCCTTCAAGGCAAACGGCGGACACAAGTCGGGATCGGGCAAGATACTCGAAGATAGGGATTCCATCCTCGGCGAAGACATTCCCCTTCACGCCAGACCCAACCTTGCCTGGTCGCTCAAAACCTCTGGCACTCTTGCGGCGCTCTGGCTTATTCCCGTCGCGACGCTGATCCTGGTGCTCGGTTGGGACAATGTGTTCTCGAAGATGGGTCTGTTCTTTAGCCAGATGGCTGTCGTCACCTTCGGTGGCGCCTATGCAGTGCTCGCCTATGTCGCTCAGGCTGCGGTGGAAAACTATGGATGGCTTCGTCCGGGAGAAATGCTTGATGGTCTCGGTATGGCCGAGACGACGCCCGGTCCTCTCATTATGGTAACGCAGTTCGTCGGCTTTCTCGCAGGTTACCGCGATCCGGGGGCGTTGTCGCCGCTGGCGGCGGCCACTCTCGGAGCGATCCTGACGACCTGGGTAACCTTCGTGCCGAGTTTCCTTTGGATATTCGCTGGCGCGCCCTTCATCGAGAAGATGCGCGGTAACGCGGCGCTTGGCGGGGCGATGTCGGCCATCACTGCGGCCATCGTCGGTGTGATCCTCAACCTGGCGGTCTGGTTTGGACTTCACGTGCTGTTCGAGGAAGTCCGACCCATGGCCCTCGGCCCGCTGACATTGGATGTTCCAGTCTTCTCATCACTCCTGTTGCCGTCGCTCGTCCTGACATTGCTCGCGGCATTCGCCATTTTCCGGCTCAAGCTGTCCGTGATAGTCACGCTGGCCCTTTCTGCAGCGCTTGGAATTGCCTGGCGATCGATATTTTGAAACCCGGGGTCCGCTTTGGCCTATCGCGGAAGTGATTGCCGGACCTTCATTCACGATCAATCCCGCTTCAGCGGCCGAAAGCTCATCCGGTGCAGCGGGCAAGGCCCGTGGCTTTCGATGGCGCGCAGGTGGGCCGGCGTGCCGTAACCGGCATGGCCTTCAAAGCCATAGGATGTGTGCACCACACCCGCGCGTTCCATCATCCGGTCGCGGGTCACCTTGGCGATGATCGAGGCGGCGGCGATGGAGAGGGAGCGGGAATCGCCCTTGATGACGGCTTTGGCCTCGCAGGCGATGCCGGGCGGGCGGTCGCGGCCGTCGGCCAGCACAAGGGCAGGGGAGATTTCGAGACCGAGCACGGCGCGGCGCATGGCGTCGAGGCTGGCGCGCAGGATATTCATGCTGTCGATGAGGCCGGGGCCGGAGGAGGCGACGGATACGATCGAGGTTTCCATGATCTGTACGAACAGGCTTTCCCGCTTCTGCTTCGTCAGCTTCTTGGAATCGTCCATCCCCTTGGGAATATTGTCCGGATCGAGAATGACGGCTGCCGCAACCACCGGTCCGGCCAGAGGTCCCCGGCCTGCCTCATCCGTGCCGGCCACGGGCCAGAGGCCCTTCTTTTTCGCTTCCAGTTCGAAGGAAAAATCCGGACCGGTATCGGCAAGATCAAAAAGAGCAGGAGAATCGGGTGTGGCCGTGCGTTTCATGCGGCGAAACTGGCACACACACCCGATCTCCTGCAAGCCCCCGGAAGCGGGCGATGACAGGCGCGGTGAGCCGGGGTCAAGGGGCGTGGCTCACCGTGCCCCGAAGGTCATCATGACCTTTGATCCTCCAACGGGGCGGCGGAGGAAAAACGATCGCACGCGAGGCGGCGGTTCCGGGGGCGATGTCCGGCGGGCCAGGGAAAACCTACCGGGCATTTCGTGGGAGCGTGGCCGGTCTAAAAAAGAGGCCGCAGCTCCCTGTCATATTCTGCCTGATATCGCCGCACGTTCCGTATGGTGCTTCGATCAGGCGGAGTTGTTTTCAGCATCGGTCTTTCAAAGCAGCGACAATTGCACGCCTGCACCGCCCGGCGGCACGAAGAGATCGTCGCGCAGGTGGATGCCGCGGCGGATGAGGCCGAGCCTTTTTGTCGCCATCTCGAAACGCCTGCCGATCTGCCAGGCATAGGGGCCGGCGCCCTTCATGCGTTTTCCAAATTCCGCGTCGTAATCCTTGCCGTCGCGCATGGAGCGTACCAGCGACATGACATGACGGTAGCGGTCCGGATAGTTGCGCAGCAGCCAGTCGCGGAACAGCGGGCTCACCTCCAGCGGCAGGCGCAAAAGCACATAAGACGCTTCGGTGGCGCCGGCGGCCTTGCCGGCCTCGAGAATACGCTCGATCTCATGATCGTTGAGCGCCGGAATGACAGGCGCCATCATCACGGCCACGGGAATGCCGGCCTCGGTCAGCGCCTTGACGGCTTCCAGCCGCTTCTCCGGCGTGGCGGCGCGCGGTTCCATGTTGCGCGCTAGCTTCCGGTCCAGCGTGGTGACGGAAATACCGACCTTGGCGAGCCCCTTTTTGGCCATGGGCGCCAGAATATCGATATCCCGCTTGATCAGCGCCGATTTGGTGACGATGGCGACGGGATGATCGGCCTTGGCCAGCACTTCCAGTATCTGCCGCATGATGCGCCATTCGCGCTCGATTGGCTGATAGGGGTCGGTATTGGTGCCGATGGCGATCACCCGGGGCTTGTAGCCCGGCTTCGCCAGTTCCCGTTCCAGCAGCTTCGCCGCATCCGGCTTGGCGAAGAGCTTGGCTTCGAAATCCAGCCCGGCCGAAAGCCCCATATAGCTGTGCGTGGGACGGGCGAAACAATAGATGCAGCCATGTTCGCAGCCGCGATAGGGATTGATGGAGCGGTCGAAGGGGATGTCGGGCGATTCATTGCGGGTGATGATGCTGCGCGGCTTTTCCACCTGCACCTCGGTGCGGAACTCCGGCATGTCCTCGAGTGTCTGCCAGCCATCGTCGAAAACCTCGTGCTGCAGGGTCTCGAAGCGCCCATCCGGGTTCAGCCCGGCGCCACGGCCGCGACGACGGTCGATCTCGATGCGCAGGCCGGATGCATCGGCCAGCGCATTGGCAATATCCGGCATATGGCTCGGCTGGAAGGCAGCTTGCCCCGAAAGCGTATGGTTTCTCATCTGGATGCTCCCAGGACGCCGCACGCCTCTCAAGGCACGCTCAACGCCCTAAACCGTTTCCGTCCGGACAGGCTTTCTACCGCCTTCCGAATGATTAAATTCCTACATCAGGAATGAGAACAATACAAGAACAAAATTGCAAATTCGGCTCGTTCTCCAGAGATGGATGCGTGGCCGCGACAGGCACGGCCACGTCCGCAGACTTTGCGGTCGGTGGCAAGGACAGCCTTGGATTTTACAGCGATGAGCATAGTGGCAATTTATTGTGCGATGCGTTAGAGCTATGCAGATGTTGACAGTCATAATGGAATGCCGGGATCACGAGCCGGAACTGGCGCACACATTGTCTGCGCTTGTAACCGGGGCCGTGGAAGGGCTTGTAAGCGATGTTGTGATTCTCGATCACGGTTCGCGCGATGGATCGTCGCGCGTCGCCGATGCCGCCGGCTGCCGTTTTTATGGGCAGTGGGATATCGAAGACGTCGTGAAGTCCGCACGCGGCGGCTGGCTGCTTCTGATCGAGCCGGGCGCGCGCCCGCAGGCGGGCTGGATCGACGAGATTCTCGAATATGTGGCGATCTGCGCGCAGCCGGCCCGCTTTTCGCCCTCGCGCTATCACCGGCGCAATGTCCTCAGCCGTATACTGCGGCGTATTCCGCCATTGGAACACGGGTATCTTCTGCCAAAGAAGCATGCCGTGTCGATTGCGAAATCGGGCATGAGCCTGACGCAATTTGTCGGCGCGCAGAAACCGCGCCGGCTGAATGCGGAAATGGTGCCCGCCTGGGCGCTGCGGGCCTCGGCCTAACCTCGGGGGCCGCTTTACCCGGCCAGAACCTTGCCGGGGTTCATGATGCCGGCGGGGTCGAAAGCGTGCTTGATACGCCGCATCAGTTCCATTTCGATGCCGGGGCGGATGGCGGCCAGTTCATCGCGCTTCAATTGCCCGATGCCGTGTTCGGCCGAAATGGAACCGCCGAGCGACAGCACGATGCCGTGCACGATCTCGTTCATGTCCCGCCAGCGGCCAATGAATTCGGCCTTGTCGGCACCCACCGGCTGGGAAATATTGTAGTGAATATTGCCGTCGCCCAGATGTCCGAAGGCGCAGACGCGGGCGCCGGGTATGGCGGCAAGAACCGCCTTTTCCGCCGTCGCCATGAATTCCGGTATTTTCGACACCGGAACGGAAACATCGTGCTTGATCGAGCCGCCTTCGGGTTTCTGCGCCTCCGACATGCTTTCGCGCATATGCCAGAGCGCCTGCCGCTGCGCTTCGGACGCGGCGATCACCGCATCCTGAACCAGCCCGGCCTCAAAACCGCGCTCCAGCAGCGATTGCATCATGCTGTCCGCCGTTTCGGCCGAGTCGGAGGTGGAAATATCGATGAGCGCATACCAGTCATGCGGCTGTTCCAGGGGATCGCGCACGCCGGGAATATGCCGGGCGGTGAATTCGACGCCGATTCGCGGCATGAGTTCGAAACCGGTCAGCGCCGTGCCGCAGAGATTGGAGGCCATCTCGAACAGCTTCAGCGCGTCCTCGGTGGAGCCGAGACCCGCAAAGGCCACCTGATGGCCGAGCGGTTTCGGGAAGAGCTTCAGCACCGCACCCGTGATGATGCCAAGCGTGCCTTCGGAGCCGATGAAGAGATCGCGCAGATCGTAACCCGTATTGTCCTTTTTCAACCGGCGCAGCCCGTTCCAGATTTCGCCGGTCGGCAGCACCACTTCCAGCCCAAGGCAAAGCTGGCGCATATTGCCATAGGCGAGTACCGCCGTGCCGCCGGCATTGGTGGCGAGATTGCCGCCGATGCGGCAGGAACCCTGCGAGCCGAGCGACAGCGGGAACATCCGCTCCACGGAATCAGCAGCCTTGTGGATGTCGTCGAGAATGCAGCCGGCATCGGCGACGATGATGTTGGCAACGGGATCGATATCGCGAACGCGGTTCATGCGCTCCAGCGACAGGATGATGTCCGTTCCTTCGGCGCGTGGCGTCTGGCCGCCGACGAGGCCGGTATTGCCGGTCTGCGGCACGATGGCGGTGCCGGTCTCGCTGGCGAGCTTCAGGATGGCGGCAACTTCTTCAACCGAACCGGGCTTGATGAGTAGTGGCGAGGCGCCGCGATAAAGCCCACGATTTTCCACGAGGCGCGGCGCCATTTCCGCCGGGTCGCGGACCGCGTTCTTTTCGCCGACAATGGCGGTGAAGCGGTCGAGGATGTCGGAGGAGGGGATGGCGGTGGTCGTCATGGGCGGCGTCTCGCTGTCTTTTGAAACATGGGCGAAAGGATTGGGTGCCGTCAGCCTCGCGGCGCGGCGGCGCGGGAAAGGCGGTCGTTGATCGCCTCTCCGAGACCATGGGTGGGAATGGCGGTGATGGCGATCATGTCTGCGCCGCTCGCATCGGCGGCTTTCAGATAATCGAACAGATTGGCGGCGGCCTCGGAAAGATCGCCGGAGGGGCTGAGATCGAGCACGGTGCGCGCCGTCTCTTCGCCGGCGATGGCGATGCCGCCGAAGCGGATCAGCGCTTCGCCCGGCAGAACCGATGTGGCGTGAAGGCGCACGGCCGCACCCGGCGCGTAATGCGAGGCCAGCATTCCCGGCGCCTCAATGGCGGCGGCTGCTTTTTTCGGCCGTTCGAGCCGTTTGCCGGCAATGCGCTCTATGTCCGCGGTGACGATGCCGCCGGGACGAAGCAGCCGCACCCGGCCATCCTCTTCCACCTTGACGATGGTGGATTCGACACCGACGGCGGCCGCACCGCCATCGAGAATGAGATTGATCTTTCTGCCGAGATCCGCCTCCACATGGGAGGCACTTGTCGGGCTGATCTTGCCGGAACTATTGGCGCTGGGGGCGGCGAGCGGCCTGTCGAAGCGGCGGATCAGATCGCCGGCAAAACCCTGCGGCACACGAATGCCGACCGTATCGAGACCGGCTGTCGCCAGCGAATGAATGTCGCTTGCCGGTTTCAGCGGCAGCACCAGCGTCAGCGGGCCGGGCCAGAAGGCTTCTGCCAGCTTCAGCGATATGGGGTCGAAGACGGCGTAACGTTCGGCCATGGCGATATCGGCCATGTGGCAGATCAGGGGGTTGAATTGCGGCCGGCCTTTTGTCTCGTAAATGCGGGTAATCGCCGCCGGATTGGTGGCGTCGGCGGCAAGGCCATAGACCGTTTCTGTCGGCAGGGCGATGGGCTGGCCGGCGGCAAGCTCCGCCACAGATGCCTGCAGGGCCGTTTCCCGCTCTTTGTCTATATCGATATGACGCGCCATGATGCTGCCTTTCAGGGCGGTCAATAGCGTATTTCAGAGGCTTATGGAAAGTTTTATATCGCCTTGATGATCCTGCGCATCTCCTCGGACCGCGCGCCGAGCATGAGCACGTTTTTCAGCGCCACCCGCGGATCGTGGGTCTGGAACAGCAGGCCGCCGCGATGCACGGAGGTATCGACGGCGAGTTCCTGATGGGGAAGCGCGTTGATGGCGACTGCGAAATACATCCGCGAATAGCGCGCATCGATATTTTCGAAGAAGTTTTCGGCCCCGCTCAGCTCGGCGAAGAAATTCGCGAAATAGAAGGACCAGAGCACATGGCGCTCGGCATCGAAGCTGGTTTTCGCCGCCGTGACGTGACAATAGCCGAGATGCGGCCGGTCATTGAGCAGATGGTGAAAAACCATCTTCGGAAAACGGATGGACTGGTGAAAGCCGTTCAGACGGCTGTGGGTGGCATCGGCGGCAGCTTCCAGCTTTCGCCCGGTCAGCGCAGCCACTTCGTCATGGCTGTAATAGACACGTTCTTTCGGCAGCCATCGCTCTTCATAACGGCTGATGCGCCCTGTCCGCAGGAAATCGGAATGCGCGGTCTTCGAGCGTATCGGTGTGAGCGAATGCCTGCTCGCATCGAAATAGCGTATGCGTGTCGCCTTCTCCACTGGGAACACCCTCGTTGCTGTCGATCCGGCAAGATAATTTAGGGCGCGTTAATACTCCGTTGCGCCGCATCCCCCGTTTTTTAATGGGTGGGGAGCAGGACGCGCGCCATCATGCGTCATATTGCGACGTCATTTCCGTCATTGAATAGCTGTCGGATTTCCCAGCGGAATGGGCTGAGAGGGCGAATTGAGCATGTCGCAATTTGTCGCCAATGCGGAAGGTAATGTCGCTGTTTGTGCTGCCGCAAATGAGCGCCGGTGTTTAGATGAGTACATGCTTCCGCAACCCCGCAAATGGTGTCGGGCAGGGCGGTTTGATCGAGGATTTGGCCATGGAATTGCGTGATACCGTATTGCGCCAGCTGAAAAACCGCCGCGAAGGCTTCAGCCTGGAACAGCCCTTCTACACGGACCCGGATTATTTCAAGCTGGATATGGAAACGATCTGGTATCGCGACTGGCTGTTTGTCGGCCATGATTGCGAAGTGCAGAAGTCCGGCAGCTATTTCACCGTGCAGGTCGGCGCCTATTCCGTGGTCATCGTTCGCGGCCGTGACGGGCAGATCCGCGCCTTCCACAATTCCTGCCGCCATCGCGGCTCGCGCGTCTGCACCACGCAGAAGGGCCAGTCGGCCCGCCTCGTCTGTCCCTATCACCAGTGGACCTACGATCTCGACGGCAAGCTGCTTTTTGCGCGCCATATGGGCGAAGAGTTCGACAAGGGCGATTTCGGCCTGAAGCCGGTCGCCTGCGAAACCGTCGCCGGTTACGTCTTCATCTGCCTTGCCGATCAGCCGGCCGATTTCGAGCCCATGCGCAGGGAAGTCGAAAGTTACATGGCGCCGCACCGCATCTGGGAAGCGAAGGTCGCGCATGAGAGCACGATCATCGAAAAGGGCAACTGGAAGCTCGTCTGGGAAAATAACCGCGAGTGCTACCATTGCGCCGCCAACCATCCGGAACTCTGCCGCACCTATCCCGAAAACCCGAGCGTGACGGGAACGGACGGCGGTGCGAGCGATCCCGAGATCGGCGGCCACTGGGCGCGCTGCGAGGCCGCCGGCCTGCCGAGCCGTTTCAAGATCGACCCCAAGGGCCAGTTCCGCGTCGCCCGCATGCCGCTGATCGGCGAGGCGGAGAGCTACACCATGTCCGGCAAGCGCGCCGTGCGCCGACCGCTGTCTGACGATGTCAGCATCAGCCATATCGGCGCGCTGCTCCTGTTCCACTACCCGACGACCTGGAACCACTTCCTCGGCGACCACACCATTTCCTTCCGGGTGCTGCCGCTCAGCGCCACGGAAACCATGGTCACCACCAAATGGCTGGTGCACAAGGATGCCGTCGAAGGCGTGGATTACGATCTCGACGACCTCACTCACGTCTGGAACGAGACCAACGACCAGGACCGCCGCATCGTCGAGGAAAATGCCTTCGGCATTCGTTCCCCGGCCTACGAGCCCGGCCCCTATTCCATGGAAGACGAGGGCGGCGTGATGCAGTTCGTCAACTGGTACTCCGATTTCATGGTCGACCGGCTCTCGGGCGATAAGGCCCGGCTTTCGGCTGTAGCGTGATGCGAAGATGAATATGGTTGTGACCTATAAGCATATTGACGAGATGAAGCCATGGAGCGACAAGCTCCAGCTTCTGGAGTGCATCTCGGTGACGCCCGAGACGCCCGATGTGATGACGTTCCTGTTCCGCTCGGAGGATCAGAACTGGTTCCGTTATCTGCCGGGGCAGTTCGTCACCTTGGAATTGCCGGTGGGCAAGGAGCCGCTTTACCGCACCTACACATTGTCCTCCAGCCCCTCGCGGCCCTATGCGCTGTCGGTCACGGTCAAGGCGCAGGCCAACAGCATCGGCACGCGCTGGATGTTCGACAATCTGAAACCCGGTATGAAAATCCGGGCGCTCGGGCCGCTCGGCGACTTTTCCTACGTCAAGCATCCCGGCGACAAATATCTGTTCATCTCGGCAGGCTCCGGCGTTACGCCGATGATGTCGATGGTGCGCGACATGAGCGACCGCGCGCCGCAGAGCGATATTGCCTTCATCAATTGTTCGCGTACCCCCGGCGATATCGTTTTCCGCCACGAGCTGGAATATCTCGCCCGCTTCATGCCGAACCTGTCTCTCGGCTTCATTGTCGAGAAATGCGGCCGCACCGATCTGTGGTCCGGGCTGAAGGGCATGGTCGACAAGGCCAAGATCGCGCTGCTCGCGCATGATTTCATGGAGCGCACCGTCTTCTGCTGCGGGCCGGAGCCGTTCATGGCCGCCGTCCGCTCGATGCTCGATGCCTCCGGCTTCGACATGAGCCGCTATCATCAGGAAAGCTTCGCGCCGGCCGCGCCGGTCACCGTTGGTGAAACTGTCCTCACCGGGGCGGATGGCGAGGCGCTGTCGATGGTGGGTTTCACCCTTTCCGGCAAAGAAATGCCCTGCCAGCCCGGCCAGACGGTTCTGATGACGGCGCGCGCCGCCGGGGTCCGTATCGGGGCGGCCTGCGAATCGGGGATTTGCGGCACCTGCCGGGTGCTGAAGCTTTCCGGCGAGGTGGAGATGAACCACAATGGCGGCATTCTCGATGAGGAAATCGAGGAAGGCTATATTCTCGCCTGCTGCTCACGCCCGTTGACCGATGTAAAGGTGGAAGCCTGACACGAGCAGGCGTTTCATTTCATACGTCTTTCACCGGATGGTTGTCTTGGAACCAAATTTCTCTAAACTCGTTTGCACGTCATCGAATTCTTTTCGGGCATGAAACGGGGCTGTCCCATATCTCCGACAAGAGCGAGTGGGTAAAAAGGCGCGGGTCCAACGCGCTGAAGCAAACGGAGGAAGATCATGATGAATTTCCGGACAACGAGTGTCGCCACGGCGATGATCGTGTTCCTCACCAGCTTTACGCCGTCGCAGGCGTTCCAGGTCCCTGTTCCGATGCCCAAGCCGGCGGTTTCGACCGATAATGTCTTGCCGGTGCAGTACCGTGAATGGGACCGCCGATACGACCGCCGGCATGGCGACCGCATGTATCGCCCGCGCCCGCCGCGCGACGGCTATTATAACGGTCACCGCGGCTATCGCGATCGTCGTCCGGGTTACCGTTATCACAATGGTTACTGGTTCCCGCTCGCTGCCTTCGCGGCCGGCGCGATCATCGGCGGTGCCATGCAACAGCCGCGTCCGACCTATGGCGGCAGCCATGTTTCCTGGTGTCAGAACCGCTGGCGGTCCTACCGGGCTTACGACAACACCTATCAGCCGAACAGCGGTCCGCGCCGCATATGCGTATCGCCTTACAGCCGCTGACAGGACTTTCGAAAGCCCGGATTTGATCCGGGCTTTTGTTTTGCCGCTGCCGGATCGGGTAAACGAAGCGTGATGGGATCGTTAATCCTGGGTTCAGGCGAAAACGCCTAGCCTGCAACCTGCAATGTTCCAGCCAGACCGAAAAACTGGCCGAATGAGAATAAAAAAGTGTTATTATTCACGGAGAACGGCCTGTTGACCGTCGTGAATGGAGGAAGTCAGATGAGAAGCTATATGAAGAATATCCTGGCTGTCGGTCTTTCTGCGATTGTGGTTGCGGGAGCGATTGTTCCGGCGGAAGCAGCAATGCCTTTGCCGATCACGCCGAAGAGCGTTGAGACCGCAGGCAACGATGCCAGCAAGAATATCGTGAACGTGCAATATTGGCGTGATCGCGACGGCTGGGGCGATCGTCGCGGCTGGTATCGCGGCCACCGTGGTTATCGCGATTACCGCCCGGGCTATCGTCACCATGACGGTTACTGGTTCCCGCTCGCAGCCTTTGCGACGGGCGCGATCATCGGCGGCGCACTCTCGCAGCCGCGTGAAGTCTACCGCCCGGTACCGGAATATCGTCCGCGCCCGGTCTATCGCGAATATCGCCCGGTCTATCGTGGCGGCATGAGCCGCGCGCATGTGAACTGGTGCTATGGCCGCTATCGTTCCTACGATGCCTATAGCAACACGTTCCAGCCGTATCACGGCCCGCGCCAGCCCTGCTATTCGCCCTACGGCTGATAGAGCCGCTTCAATCGAAAGAGCCGTCCGGTCGCCACCGGGCGGCTTTTTGCTGTCACAAGATCCGCGCGCGCTTCAGCACGAACCAGGCGAGCGCAACCGAAATCATGATGAAGATGCTGGCCGACAGCGTGCCGCCCGTGCCGACGGTAAACGGCAGCTCATCCGTATTCATACCGAAGAAACCGGTGACCAGCGAGGGCGGCAGCAGGAATGCCGTCATCAGCGACAGGATATAAAGATGTCGGTTCGTTTCCGACGAGAGTTTGGAATCGATTTCTTCATGCAGCAGCCTTGCCCGCTCCTGCAGGGCATAGACATCATGGTCGACAGCCTCCAGACGGCCCATCAGGCGTGAGGCGACATCCTCGAAACCATCTGGCATCTCGTCATCATCGGCGGCCGAAGCCCGCCGCATCAGGGTCAGCACGGTGCGTAGATGCCGGTGCAGGCGAACCACGGTGCGGCGCAGCGGGGCGAGACGCCGCCGCTCATTACGGTTCTCGCTGTCATAGACCATATCCTCGATGGCGTTCAGCTCTTCCGTGGTCTCCATCACCAGATTGATGAGCGAGCGCTGGAATTCCGCCACCAGCCCCTCGAACACATGCGAGGGCGTGAGGTAGCGGTTGGAATTCTTGTCGACCGCCGCTTTCAGCCGGTCCACCGAATGCAGCGGCTGCAGGCGGGTGGTGATGATGAAACGGTCGCTCACCGCAAAATGCAGCCAGCCGAAATCGCGCGTTTCCTTGTCGAATTCCCGCTGGAAATCGACCAACGTGCCATAGAGCGATTTTTCATCGACCACGATGGACGGATGTGTCTCATGGGTCGTAAGGCTTGCCCGCGCCGCCGGATCGAGACCTTCTATGGTCTCGAGAAAACCCGCTACACGCTGATCGGCGAGGTTGAGATGCAGCCAGAAGAACCCTTCGCACTCTGCCATTTCGTGAAAGCCGGCATCGGGCGCGAGCCGCCGGCAGGGGGCCGTACCGGGATGAAATTGATAGGCCCAGACAAGGCCGGGAATAACGGGCGTTACGAGATCCATCGTGGCAGTCCTGACCGGCTGGATGGGAGGGGGGAGGCGTCCGTCGTTCCGGGGTGGGAGCGGCGTGCGGCGAGGCGCCTTTCAGCGCATGCTGAGCAAATTCATATGACAGTTTTATAACAATCCCGCCGAAATGACGGGAATTTTCAAATTGACGTTTACGTAAAAATCATTTAGCCCGAAGGCAGTAGCAAGATGCCAGAGCTTCGGGAGGAGGCAGCATGTATAGCGCGCCGGTGGACGATATCGCCTTTACACTCAAACATGTAGCGGGTCTTGAAGACGCGCTGTCGACGGGTGCGCTGGGAGACCTTGGGGAAGAACTGGTCGATGCCATTCTGCACGAAGCCGGCCGGTTCGCCACCGCCGAGGTCGCGCCGCTCGCCGACATCGGCGACCGCCAGGGCGCAAAGCTTGCCGACGGCAAGGTGACGACACCGGATGGCTGGGCCGATCTTTACCGCCGCTGGGCGGAAGCGGGCTGGAACAGCCTGACGGCGCCGGAAGAATTCGGCGGCCAGAACCTGCCGCATATGCTGAATGTCGCCGCACTCGAAATGTGGAATTCCGGTTCCATGGCCTTTGCGCTGGCCCCGACGCTGACCATGGGCGCGGTGGAAGCCCTTGTCGCCCACGGCAGCGATGACCTTAAGCGCACCTATCTGCCGAAACTCGTCTCCGGCGAATGGACCGGCACGATGAACCTCACCGAGCCGCATGCGGGTTCGGACCTCGGCGTCCTGAAGACCCGGGCGGAGCGCAATGGCGACGGCACCTACCGCATCTTCGGGCAGAAGATTTTCATCACCTGGGGCGAACACGACGCGGCGGACAATATCATCCACCTCGTTCTCGCCCGCCTGCCGGATGCGCCGGCCGGCACGCGTGGCATCTCGCTGTTCCTCGTGCCGAAATTCCTGCCCGATGACAACGGCGCGCCGGGCAGCCGCAACGATCTGTTCTGCCATTCGCTGGAACACAAGCTCGGCATTCACGGCTCGCCCACCTGCACGATGATCTTCGGCGACGGCAAATTCGGCGAAGGGAAGGGCGCTCTCGGCTGGTTGATCGGCGAGGAGAACAAGGGTCTCGCCTGCATGTTCACCATGATGAACAACGCCCGCCTTGCCGTTGGCATGCAGGGCGTGGCGATTTGCGAGGCGGCGACCCAGAAGGCCATCGAATATGCCAGGGAGCGCACGCAGGGCAAGGCGCCCGGCTGGCAGGGCTCCGGCATGAGCCCGATTATCGAACACCCGGATATCGCCAGAACGCTTCTGACGATGAAGGCGCTCACGCAAGGGTCGCGGGCGATTTCCTTCAGCTGCGCGCACGCCATCGACATGGCGCATGCGACTGAAGACGCCCGGCAGCGCGCTCACTGGCAGGAGCGCGCTGCCCTTTTGACACCCATCGCCAAATCCTTCTCCACCGATGCCGGCGTCGATGTCGCCTCCATGGGCATTCAGGTGCATGGCGGCATGGGCTTTATCGAGGAAACCGGCGCGGCGCGTTATCTGCGCGATGCCCGCATTGCGCCGATCTATGAAGGCACCAACGGCATTCAGGCCATCGATCTGGTGCTGCGCAAGCTGCCGCTCTCCGAAGGCGCGCAGGTGCGCGGTTTCATCGCCGAACTGCGCGAGATCGCCGCCCGCACAGCCGCGTCGAACCGCGACGATCTCGGCGAGACCGGCCGTTATCTCGAAGCCAGCCTCGCCGATCTGGAGACGGCGACCGACTGGCTGCTGGACCGCATCAAGGCAGGCGAAACCGAAACGGCGCTCGCCGGTGCGACGCCCTATCAGCGCCTCTTCGGCCTGGCGCTCACCGGCGCCTATCTCGCCAAGGGTGCACTGGCCGCCGTCGATGATGGCAGGAGCGGGCATCGCGCAGCCCTTTGCCGTTTCGCAGCGGAAAATCTGCTGGCGGAAACGGCGGCGCTGAAGGATCGCGTTATCGCCGGCGCGGCAAGCCTTGCCGCCGCCCGCACCGTATTGGCTTGAGGAGGCTCAGATGTCGGACGAACACATTCTCGTCGAGCGCGTCGGCCATGCGCCGGAAGTCTTGACCATCCGCTTCAACCGGCCGGACAAGAAAAACGCCATCACCGATGCCATGTATCTGCGCATGGCAGACGCCCTGCAGGCCGCCAATGCGGACCGGGAAATTCGCGTCGTCGCCTTTCTCGGCACGGAAGGCTGCTTCTCCGCCGGTAACGACATGGCCGATTTTCTGGCCTTCGCCATGTCGGGAGGAAAGGGCAAACTCGCCGCATTGGAACTTCTGAAAGCGCTCGTCGCTTTCGAAAAGCCCATGGTATCCGGCGTAGACGGGCTCGCCATCGGCATCGGCACGACGCTGAACCTGCATTGCGACCTGACGGTCGCCTCCAGCCGCAGCCTGTTCAAGACCCCATTCGTGGATCTAGCGCTGGTGCCGGAAGCGGCTTCCAGCCTGCTCGTGCCGAAACTCATGGGACACCAGCGCGCCTTTGCGCTGCTTGCCATGGGCGAAGGTTTTTCCGCCGAGCAGGCATTGCAGGCCGGAATGATCTGGAAAGTCGTCGCCCCGGAACATGTGGAGAGCGAAACGCTGGCGCTTGCCACCCGGCTTGCAGCCAAACCGCAGCAGGCGCTGAAGATCGCCCGCGATCTGGTTCGCGGCAATCCGGACGATCTTCTCGCCCGCATCGAAGAGGAAGGCCGTCATTTCATCGCGCAACTGCAAAGCGCCGAAGCGCGCGCCGCCTTCGAGGCATTCATGCGCCGTTAAGCGTTCCGGCAGGAATTCCTTGCTGTTAAGCAACCGGGCAATATGGGTTGGGTTAAATAATGCAACGTCATCGCCCGAAAGCCACCCGCATGCGTCACGTCGTTTTCGCCCTGTCCGTCTTCCTCTGCGCCGCCACCGTCACCGAAGCGGCGGCGATAACGCGCCCTCCGGCGGCTTCCGCCGGCAATGTCATTCTGGCGCAATCCGTCATTACCGAAGACGATGGCTCGGATTATTATTCCGGCCGCAACCGCGACCGCCAGCGCCGCGCCCGTTTCGTCTGCGTCATTACCCCGCCGGAGAGCGCCAATCGCCGCCGGCCCTATGTCTGCCCCATCGAGCGGGGCCGTGTGGGCGGCGCCTGCCGCTGCTCGGGCGTGGTCGGTAACGGCACGGTCGATACGGCCTGGTGATTATTTCTCCAGCGTCGCCACCGCTTCCACATGCGGCGACCAGAGGAACTGGTCGACCGGCGTGACGCGGGTGATGCGATAGCCGCCTTCCATGAGGATGGTAAGATCGCGCGCAAGCGTCAGCGGATTGCAGCTCACCGCAACGATCTTCTTCACCGTGCTGCGGGCCAGTTCCTTGCACTGGAATTCCGCACCAGCGCGCGGCGGATCGAAGACGACAGCGTCGTAATTTTTCAGTTCGCTCGTCATCAGCGGCCGGCGGAAGAGATCGCGTTTCTCGACGCTCACCGGCTTCAGGCCCTGTGTGTTGCGGGCGGCGAAGTCCAGGGCCTTCAGCGGCTTGTCTTCGGCTTCCACCGCATGCACCTTGCCGATGCGTGCGAGCCTCAGCGCGAAGGTGCCGGAACCGCAGAAGAGATCGGCAATGCGCTTCGATTTGCCGATATGGCCAAGCACCAGCTCGGCCATGGCATCTTCCGCCTGTTTCGTCGCCTGCGTGAAACTGCCGGCCGGCGGGGAAACCGCAACGCCGCCGAATTCGATGATCGGCTTTTGCGGTTCGATCAGGATTTCACCTGAGAGCGAAACACGGGCAATGCCGCGCATGGCAAGCACCGTTTCCGTGAGTGTGCGCCGCTGCTTGTCGCTGACCGACTTGATGCCTTCGACCGAAATATCGAGACCCGAGAGCGTTTCGAGAACGGTGATGCGGAACGGTTCGGCATTCGCCACCATGGAAAGGCCGATGGCGCGGATGGCGTCCAGCCGCGAAACGATGCCGGGCGAGGTGACGGGACATTCTTCGATAGCGACGATGTGGTGGCTGTTCGCCTGGCTGAAACCGAGCAGCAGACCCTTTTCCGTCTTGCGGGCGGCAAACACCGCGCGGCGGCGCTCGCCGGGGCGACAGATGACGAGATCGTCCACCGGCGGCGTCAGGCCTTTCGATTTCAGCGCCGAAACCACCAGCTCTCGCTTGTAGGCATGGTAAGGCTGATCGGAAAGATGTTGCAGCGAACAGCCGCCGCAGGTGCCGTTCTTGCCATCGGGGCCGAAATGGCGGCAGGCCGGTTCACGGCGCTCCGCCGAGGCTTCCGTTATCGACATGACGGTGCCGTGGTCTTTCACCTTCGCAATCGCGACCGTTTCTCCAGGCAGCGCGAAGGGCACATAGACCGGGCCGTCGGGACAGTGCGCGATGCCGTCGCCCTGCGCGCCGAGGCTTTTGATGGTGACGGTCTGTGTGCTCATGGCTTTTCGCCTCCGAGAAGAAATTCGATATTGCCGTCGCCGCCGGAAATCGGCGAGGGAATGAGGCCGAGGCTTTTCCAGCCCATGTCCTCGGTCAGCCAGCCCTCCAGCTCGGCGGCCACGGCAGGCGCCGTTTCCGGTTCTTTCAACAGCCCGGCCTTGCTGATGGCGTCGCGCCCCGCCTCGAATTGCGGCTTCACCAGCAGAACCGCGAGAGCGCCCGGCTCCGCAAGCTCGAGTGCCGGCGCAAGCGCGAGCTTCAGCGAAATGAAGGACACGTCGGAGACGATGAAGCCGATGGGCCGGTCATCGATATCTTCCGCCGTCAGGAAACGCGCATTCAGCCCTTCCAGATTGGTCACGCGCGGATCGTTCTCTATCCTTGCATGCATCTGCCCGTGGCCGACATCGACGGCGGTGACGTGTTTGGCGCCACGCTCCAGCAGCACCTCGGTGAAACCGCCGGTCGAAGCGCCGACATCGAGACAGTCATGGCCCGACGGGTCGAGCCGGAAATGATCGAGCGCGGCCACGAGCTTCAGCGCTGCGCGCGAGACATAGGCCTGCGCCGGATCGCTGATGGCGATTTCGGCATCGCCAGCGACGGTCTGGCTCGGTTTGGTGACGATTTTACCGTTGACGCTCACGGTGCCGCGCGCAACCGCGTCGCGCGCACGCGAGCGGCTGGCGAAGTGGCCGAGCGACACGAGAAGCTGGTCAAGCCGTTCATTTTCAGATGTTTTGGACATGGTCCCGTGTCAATGACCGCCAAACCCCGCCGATGCAAGCGATTTATCGCTGAAAGGGGCCGGCGATGCCCGCTGTCGCCCATTGATGTTGCACCGCAAAGTCAGAATGTTCGATTAATCCAATATAAAGGCTTGTATTGCACTTTGTGCACAAGGCCCGTGCGGCCACCGGAACCTGCCATGACGGCATCTCCTCCCATCCACAAAATTGCGGCCGTTGCAGCGCAGACGCTTGCTTCGAGGCATCGGGTCGCCGAGAGAGTTTGCGATGTCGCTTAAAAACCTCCCCATCAATCTGAAGCTCATAGCCACCTTCTGTGCCTTGATGAGCGTGTGCCTGCTCGCTTCCGCGGTCGTATTCTGGCAGACGCTGGGGAGCGAGCGTGTCACGATCGAAAACAACCGCACGAAGGATATCATCCAGGCCGTGGATGGCGCGACGGCAGCCATGCTGGAACAGGCCGTCAACCAGCGTGGCTTCCTGCTGTTTCGCAGCGACAGCACCTATAACGATGTATTCGCCCAGCGCGACCTGATGCTGAAGAAGCTGGACGAGGCCCGCGCGCTGGCTGTCGGCCGGCCGGACATCCTGACATCCATCGACGACATGCAGAAATCCGCCACCGTGTTCTTCAAGGAACTGGCGGAACCGCAGATCGCCGCACGCAAGACGACCGAAGCGCCGATTTCCGAAATCATCGAGATCGGCCGCAATCAGGCCAAGGGCCAGCTCGATGGCTTCCGCGCCTCCGCCGCCAAGATCAAGGAGCAGCTGAACGGCCTGTCCACCGCTTACGCGGCAGAACAGCAGGCAGCCGCACTGAACCTGAAATATGCGCTTCTGGGTGGCGGCGCTGTCGCCGGTCTTCTGGCCGTTGCCCTCATCTGGGCGCTGTCGCGCTCCATCGTCACGCCCATCGTTGGCATGACGGCGGCGATGAGCCGGCTTGCCGATGGCGATCTGACGACGGAAGTTCCGGCCACGGATCGTGGCGACGAAGTCGGCAAGATGGCGAAGGCCGTTCTGGTCTTCAAGGAAGCCGGTCTGGAAAAATCCCGCCTTGCCGGCGAGACCGACCGCATGCGCTCCGCGACGGAGGCTGAACGCCGCCGCAACGAGGAAGAAAAGGCCAAGGACGAGGCCGCCAGCGCTTTTGCCAGCGCCGAGCTTGGCAAGGGCCTTGCCGCTCTCGCGGATGGCGATCTCTCCTATCGCATCGAGACGCCTTTTGCGCCCGCCATCGATCCTGTTCGTGTGAATTTCAACAGCGCCGTCGAAAAACTCCAGCAGGCGCTGCGCACCGTCGGTGAGAACGCAGCCGCGATCAATGCCGGTGCTTCGGAAATGCTCTCCGCCGCCGACGACCTGTCGCGCCGCACCGAGCAGCAGGCGGCCTCCATCGAGGAAACCGCCGCAGCGCTGGAAGAAGTTACCACCACGGTGCGCGATAGCGCCCGCGGAGCGGAAGATGCCGGCAATCTGGTCCAGCGCGCCCGCGCCGGTGCGGAAAAGTCCGGCGTCGTGGTCCGCAAGGCGGTCGCCGCCATGCGTGAAATCGAGAAATCCTCGGGCGAAATTGGCAACATCATCGGTGTCATCGACGATATTGCCTTCCAGACCAACCTGCTGGCGCTGAACGCCGGCGTCGAAGCCGCCCGCGCCGGTGATGCCGGCAAGGGCTTTGCGGTGGTTGCGCAGGAAGTCCGCGAACTTGCCCAGCGTTCCGCCAATGCCGCCAAGGAAATCAAGACGCTGATCGGCGCTTCCAGCCAGCAGGTGGAAAACGGCGTCAATCTGGTCGACGAGACCGGCAAGGCTCTGGAACTCATCGTTGCGGAAGTCGAAGAGATCAACGCCCATGTCAGCGCCATCGTCGTCGCTGCCCGCGAACAGGCGACCGGCCTGCAGGAAATCAATACGGCCGTGAACACCATGGATCAGGGCACGCAGCAGAATGCCGCCATGGTGGAACAGCAGACCGCCGCCAGCCATTCGCTGGCCCGCGAAGCGGGAGCACTGAACAGCCTGCTCGGCCAGTTCAGAATGGATGGCGCACGCGCTGCCGTTGCCAGTGCCGGCGGATATTCCGCGCCGCGCCAGTCTTCCGCCAGACCCGCCTTCCAGCCCGCGCCGGCCGCACCGGCCCGCAAGGCGCCGGTAAATTCGGCCTCCGCAACCGCAAGGCCTGTCGCCTCGCCGGCCCGTGCGCTTGGCCAGAGCCTTGCCCGCGCCTTCGGCGGTGCTGCCGAAGCACCGGCTGCCAAGGATCAGGACTGGACGGAGTTCTGAGCAGGCCGGTCACGGTTGCGTAGCAAGAATTGGGGGGCCGGTAAGGCCCCCTTTTTATTGGTAGGTTTTCGCGTCAAATAAGGGCTGGCACTCAACTGCACGTATCGGCAGCTGGTAAGCCAAGCCTTCGTATTTTGAGAAAGGTAATTTTCAGATGGCAGCGCGCGTCAAGTTACTGGTTTTGGAAGGCGAGTATGGGGTGGCACGTCTTCAAGCGTCTGAAGCCATCCCCGCATGGGCCGATGGTGGCGGGTTCGTCAGCATCAGCCGGACCGATGACGAACTTTCCATCGTCTGCCGGAAAGACCGCATCCCGCTGGATGTCCAGTTTGAGGCGGGCTGGTCGTGTTTTAAGTTTCAGGGGCCATTTGCCTTTGATGAAACGGGCATCGTCCTGTCCGTCATCGAGCCCTTATCCACCAATGATATAGGAATATTTGTGGTTTCGACTTTCGATGGCGATCACCTGCTGTTGAAAGCGGGCGACCTGGAAAAAGCCTTCGGTCTGCTGGCAAATGCGGGGCATTCGCTCATCAAAGAATCAATTTAGCCACGACGGCATTTCCGCAGAGGTGTATTTTGAATAGTGAAATAGAGCTTCCGGTACAAAAGCCGCTTGAGGCCTACAATGCCCGTGACATCGATGCCTTCATGCTCTGGTGGGCGGATGATTGTCAGTATTACGCTTTCCCGGCGACGCTTCTGGCAGGAAGCGCGGCAGAGATTCGAGAGCGTCACATCGAGCGCTTCAAGGAACCGGATCTCTATGGGAAACTGCTGACGCGCATTGTCGTTGGCAATGTCGTCATCGACCATGAAACGGTCACCCGGAACTTTCCGGAAGGAAAGGGAGAGGTCGACGTTGCCTGCATCTATGAAGTTGAGAACGGCAGGATCGCCAAGGCCTGGTTCAAAATCGGCGAACCGCGGATATTGTCGCGAAAATCCTAGCGCGTGCAAAAGGATGCACGCGTGGGATTCCTTATGATCCACGTCGCTATGCGGCGTGATCCGCCCGCATGGGGTGCCAGACGGAAATATCGCGCGGGGCGTCGAGAAGATCGGGCAGGGCATCGTGCCATGCCTGCCGATAGGGCCGGTGAATCTGAACGTCGATGACGTCCTGATGGTCGCTCCAGGTCTCATGCAACAGGAAGCGGTTCTCGTTTTCACCATCCCGGTGCAGGGTTGCGTTCACGAAGGTCTTTTCATGCCGCATGGCGTCGAGCAGCGCATTCAGCAATTCGAGAAAGCGCTCGCGCTGGCCGGGGCGGACCTGAAAGCCGATGAGATAGGTGGTGTGCACGGGGTGTTACTCCTTGGTGCCTTGCATCAGTGCTTCGCGGGTTACCGCGTCAGCGGGGTAGAAACATTCCAGCACCAGTTCGGACAGCGTGACGTCTGTGGCCGTTCCGAAAACCGTGGTGGTTGAAATGAAGCTCAATATGCCGCCCGAAGATGGATCGCGAAGCTGGAGCGGTATGGCCAGAGGATCGGCCCCGGCGGCGTGGGGCGAGGCCTTTGGCGCGGGATAGGCCGCAAGCTCCGCATGCAGCCGGGAAAGCACCTCGTCTCCCGTCTCTTCGCCCTGACGGCGCAGGCGTTCCAGCAGGTGATGACGCCATTCGGCGAGGTTGACGATGCGGGAACTCAAGCCCTCCGGATGCAGGCTCAGCCTCAAGGCGTTGAGCGGCGGGCGAAGCAGCTCTTCGGAAACGCCGGCCAGAAGCGACGTGATCGCCCTATTGGCGAGAACGACGTTCCAGTGCCGGTCAACGGCAAGGGCGGGGAAGGGCATATGCCCATGCACCACAGTTTCGACCGCCTGCCGGGCCGCCGCCATATCGGGCGCATCCATCGGCCGTTCGGAATGAACAGGTGCATAACCCGCCGCCAGCATCAGCCGGTTGGCGGCGCGGGCGGGCATGGAAAGCTGCTCCGCCAGTTTCGCGAGCATCTCGCGGCTGGGGGATGATCGCCCGCTTTCCACGAAACTCAGATGGCGCGCGGATATGTCCGCCTCCATCGCCAGATCGAGCTGGCTCAACCTGCGGCGCGCACGCCATTCCTTCAGCACCTGGCCGACATGTTCTCGATGATGTGTCATGCCCGCAACCTAGCAGAAGAGAGCGGCAATGCGATTACCTCTGAGGTAATTGTTCCGCTTCCCGACCCCCGGCATGTTTGGGCTGTCAACCAGAAGGAGCGCAATCATGACGCAGCATCTCGCAATCGCCGAAACCTATCTCGCAGCCTGGAACGAGGAGGACAATGAACGCCGCAGGCATCTCGTCGGTCAGGCATGGGCAGAAAATACGCGCTACGTCGATCCGCTGATGCGGGGCGAAGGCCAGCAGGGGATTGCCGCGATGATCGAGGCGGCGCGGCAGAAGTTTCCGGGATATCGTTTCGTGCTCACAGGCACCCCGGACGGCCACGGCAATTTCACCCGTTTCTCGTGGCGTCTCATTTCGCCTGACGGAGACGATGTCGCTGGCGGAACCGATGTCGTCAGCCTGAATGCCGAGGGGCGGATCGAAAACGTTGTCGGTTTTCTCGACGGCGCTGCATCCTGAGAAAGAGGCGGGATCGTCCCGCCTCCTGTTCCGGCAATCGTGTCAGCCGGCGAAACCGACGCCGGCCTGACGCTGGCCGAGCGCATTAAATACGGTGGAAACGATGCCGGCCCGGTCGAGGCCGGCATTGGCATACATGGTCTCGGGTTTGGCCTGCTCCACCCACTGGTCGGGCAGGGTCAGGGTCCGGACCTTCGGGCCATGGTCGAGCAGACCAGCGCTCGCCATGAAATGCAGCACATGCGCGCCGAAACCACCGACGGAGCCTTCTTCGATGGTCACCAGAACCTCGTGATGGCTGGCCAACTGGCGGATAAGGTCGAGATCAAGCGGCTTGGCGAAGCGCGCATCGGCAACCGTGGTGGAAAGGCCGGCTGCTTCAAGGTCTTCGGCCGCCGCCAGGCATTCCGCAAGGCGCGTGCCGAAGGAGAGCAGCGCGACCTTGGTGCCTTCCTTGATGATGCGGCCCTTGCCGATCTCAAGAATCTCACCGCGCGCGGGCATCTCGACGCCCACACCTTCGCCGCGCGGGTAACGGAAGGAAATCGGGCCTTCGTCATAGGCCGCCGCCGTGCGCACCATATGTTTCAGCTCGGCCTCGTCGGACGCCGCCATCACCACCATGCCGGGCAGGGTGGCGAGGAAAGTCGTGTCGAACGAACCGGCATGGGTCGGCCCATCCGCGCCGACAAAACCGGCGCGGTCGATGGGGAAACGTACCGGCAGGCTCTGGATGGCCACATCATGCACCAGCTGGTCGTAACCGCGTTGCAGGAAGGTGGAATAAAGCGCGCAGAACGGCTTGTAACCGTCAGCCGCAAGCCCGGCCGCAAAGGTGACGGCATGCTGCTCGGCAATGCCGACATCGAAGGTGCGGGACGGGAAAAGCTCGGCCATCTTGTCGAGGCCTGTGCCGTTCGGCATGGCGGCGGTGACGCCGATGATCTTGTCGTCGAGGGTGGCTTCCTGGATCAGCGCTTCGGCGAAGACGCTGGTATAGCTCGGCGCATTCGGCTTGGCTTTCGCCTGCGCGCCGGTGATGACGTCGAATTTGTTGACACCGTGATATTTGTCGGCTGCGGCTTCCGCCGGCGCGTAACCCTTGCCCTTCTGCGTCACCACATGAATGAGGACAGGGCCTTTCTGGTTGTCGCGCACATTGCGCAGCACCGGCAAGAGGTGATCGAAGGAATGACCGTCGATTGGGCCGATGTGATAGAAGCCAAGCTCCTCGAACAGCGTGCCACCGGTCACATAACCGCGCGCATGGGTCACGGCGCGGGTAATGGCGCGGTCGATGGTCTTGCCGAGATAGGCGGTGAGTTTCTTGCCGAAATCGCGGAAACCCATATAGGTGCGGCCGGAGGCAAGTCGCGCCAGATAGGCGCTCATCGCGCCCGTCGGCGGCGCAATCGACATGTCGTTATCGTTGAGAATGACGATCAGCCGCGCATCGAGCGCGCCGGCATTGTTCAGCGCCTCGAACGCCATGCCTGCCGACATCGAGCCGTCACCGATGACGGCGATCACCTTACGGTCGCTCTGATCCAGCCCCGCCGCCACGGCCATGCCGAGACCGGCGGAAATGGAGGTGGAGGAATGGCCCGCGCCGAAATCGTCATAGTCACTTTCCGCACGACGCGTGAAACCGGAAAGCCCGCCTTCCTGCCGCAGCGTGCGAATGCGGTCGCGCCGGCCGGTCAGGATTTTATGCGGATAACATTGGTGGCCGACATCGAAGATCAGCCGGTCTTCGGGCGTGTTGAAGACCTTGTGAATGGCAATCGTCAATTCCACCACGCCAAGGCCGGCACCCAGATGGCCACCGGTCTTCGACACGGCGTCGATCATCTCGTCGCGCAGTTCCCGCGCCAGTTCCGGCAGGTCGCGATCGTCGATCTCCTTGAGATCGGAGGGGAAATTCACCCGGTCGAGCAGTGGGGTCTGGGGCATTCCGGTCAATCGTTCGGCCTTTTCTCGTGGTCAGCAGGGGGCACCGGAGCGGCTTTCATGGTGAAAGCCGACGGTCCATTCCTGCATGTCGTACACTTCTATAGAATTTCAACCTTCCGGCAAAGGGACAAACTCTTCTTCGTCGCCGGGAACGATATCGAAGCGTCCGGTTCTCCACTCCTGTTTGGCCTGCTCTATGCGTTCTTTTGATGACGAAACGAAGTTCCACCAGATGTAGCGACGCTGATTGAGCGCCGCCCCGCCGAAGATCATGATGTGACAGCCATTGCTGCCGGCCTGAAGCGTGATGTCGTCACCCGGCCGGAAGACGAGCAACTGGTCGGCGGCGAAGATATCGCCCGCCACATCGAGCGAACCGGACAGAATATAGATCGCCCGCTCCTCGTGATCGGCGGAGAAGGGAAATTTTATCCCCGGCTCCAGCGTCAGGTCGACATAAAGCGTATCGGTAAAGGCCGAAACTGGGGAGGTGAGGCCTTCGAATTCGCCGATCACCACCCGGCCGGAAGCGCCCTTGATATCGATCAGCGGCATATCTTCCCTGGCCGTATGGGCAAAGGCGGGGTCGATTTCTTCCATATGGTCCGGCAGGGCAAGCCATGTCTGCAGGCCGGACATGGAAAGCGGATGGCCGCGCAGGTTTTCCGGCGTGCGTTCCGAATGCACGATGCCGCGCCCGGCCGTCATCAGGTTGATGTCGCCGGGGCGGATGACAAGCTCGGTGCCGAGACTGTCGCGATGCTTGATTTCGCCGTCGAACAGATAGGTGACGGTGGACAGCCCGATATGGGGATGCGGTTTGACGTCGAGCGCCTCACCGGCCTTCAGGATCGCCGGGCCCATGCGATCGAAAAAAATGAAGGGGCCGACGAGACGCCGCTGCCGGGTCGGCAGCGCGCGGCGCACGGCAAAGCCGCCAATGTCGCTGGTGCGGGGAATAATGAGGTTCTCGATGGCGTCGCAGGCAAAAGCATCACCCGCGACGGGATCGTTACCGGGAAAAAAGGACATCGCAAGCTCCTCGTATCGTCTGGGGGCAGTTTATCATAACGGACGGAGAGGGGGAGTATCGGGATGTCGAACGCTGTGTTTGTGCATTGTCACCGGTTGCGCGGGAGAGAGTTGAACGTGGCTTGACCTACAGCCTCCCTCATTCCTGTGCTTGTCACAGGAATCCAGCCGACGCGCGTCTGCGCGGCGATAAGAGTCTTTTCAGCCCAAGGACTTGGTCTGACTAGATTCCTGTGACAAGCACAGGAATGAGGAAGGGGAAAATCACTCCCCGTCCAGCGGCTCCACACCCTGCGGCTTGCCCGCACGGTCGAGGCGAATTTTCTCGATTCGCTTCTCGGCAGCGTTCAACAGCGTTTCGCAATGCTTCTTCAGGGCTTCGCCGCGCTCATAGATGGCGATGGATTCGTCCAGCGCCACGTCTCCGCGTTCCAGGCGAGCGACAATGCTTTCCAGCTCGGCGACGGCTTTTTCGAAGGAATAACCGCTGACATCGGCTGTGTTGGCATTTTCCGTCATGTTCAACCCTTCATCATTCTCAAAATATGCATGGCTGCCGATTCCGCCAGCCCTTCCAGATCATAACCGCCTTCCAGCAGGCTGACGACCCGGTTCGATGTGTATTTATCGGCCATTTCCAGAAGCCGGCCCGTTGCCCAGTCGAAATCCTCACCCACCAGATTGATCTGCGCCAGCGGATCGCGGTGATGCGCGTCGAAACCGGCGGAGATAAGGATGAGATCGGGCGAAAAATCGGCAATCGCCGGTAGCACGCGGGATTTGAAGGCCTCGCGGAAATACTCGCTGCCGGTGTTGGGTGAAAGCGGGGCGTTGACGATGTTGTTCTTCACGCCGGTTTCGTTTTTGTCGCCGCTCCACGGGTAAAGCGGCATCTGGTGGGTGGAACAGAACAGCACGGAGGTGTCGTTCCAGAAGATATCCTGCGTGCCGTTGCCGTGATGCACGTCCCAGTCGATGATGGCGATGCGCTCCGCGCCGTGCGCCTTTTGCGCATGGCGGGCGGCAATCGCCACATTGTTGAAAAGACAGAAGCCCATGGCCTTTGCGGTTTCCGCATGGTGGCCGGGCGGGCGGGCGGCGACGAAGACATTGTCGGCAGCACCCGTGAACACGTCGTCCACCGCCGCCATGGCAGCACCGATGCCGGTCAGCGCCGCCTGCAGGCTTTTTTGCGAAACGTAAGTGTCGGCCTCGACGCGGTTGATCTCGCCATCCTCTTCGGGGATCTGCCGCATGATGGCAAGCAGATGCTCCTCCGGATGCGCCAGCAGCACGGCATCCTCATTCGCCTGCGGCGCTTCTTTGCGTTCCAGCCGCTCGAAATTCGGATGTTCGAGCGCGATGTTCAGCGACCGCAGGCGGTCCGGCCGCTCGGGGTGGCCGGATGGCGTGATGTGCTCCAGGAAGATCGGGTGTTCGTATAAACGCGTCGCCATTCTTTTCCTCCCGAAGAAAGTCCGTTCAGGCGCGCTGCGGCAGAAGCGGATAACCCGCCATCACGGCGCGGCCTGCCAGTGCGGCAAGCACGGCCTTCAGCGCATCGCCCGGAATGAAGGCGAGCGAACCCATGAAGGCCTTCTCGAAACCAAGCCCGACGACCAGCGCCAGATAGGTGATGCCGAAAGCATAAAGCACGACCACGCCGCCGATCAGGCTGGCGACGAAGAAACCGATGCCCTGTGTGAGAGCGGACTGGCCGCGATTGACGAGTTTTTCCGAGAGCGTGCCGGTGACGAAAACCGCCGCGATCCAGCCGATCAGGAAGCCGGTGGTCGGCGTCGTGAAGATGGACAGGCCGCCGCGTCCGCCCGAGAGGACCGGCAGGCCGATGGCGGCAATCAGGATTGTCAGCAGCACCGCGAGCGTGCCGCGTTTCGCGCCCAGCACGACACCGGCCAGCATGACGCCGAGCGACTGCGCGGTGATCGGCACGGGAATGAAACCGAGCGTGATCGGCGGCAGAAGCCCGAGTGCGATGATGATGGCGGAAAACAGCGAAATCAGCACAAGGTCGCGGGTCGTCATGGCTCGGAAACTCCGGATGGTTATCTGGCCGTCAGCTTTGGCCTCTGAAACCGCGCGCGTCAATGGCGTCGGCAATGGCATCGGCATCCTTCAACGTCATAATGACGAGCGGCACGATGATGGTGGCCATCCGCACGGGCAGGCCGCGCGCCCGGTGCGCATCGCGCACCGCATGGTAACGGTTGACGATTTCAGGCACGAAACGCACGACGAGCCCGACCGAAAGCCCGATATCGGCGGCCTTCACCAGCCCCAGCCTTTCAAGCGGGGCGGCGGCAAGCGCAATTTCGTCCATGAATTGCGAGATGCTGACGGTGATGGTGACGGCGGTTGCAAGCAGCGCCAGCGCCGTCAGCCGCAAAAGATTGACGCTGGCATCATGGGCCGGAAGCAGGAGATAGCTGAAGGCGGCGACGAGGAAGATGGTCAGCATCACCGGCCGCAGCCGCAGGCATATGTCCTTGAAGGGCAGCCGCGTCTCGCGCAAAATGGCGGTAGCCAAAATCACCGCGCATCCCAGCAAAATCAGGTCGCGGGTGAGAAACAGCGCAATGCTGAAGATCATCAGCGTTAGGAGCTTGAGGCGCGGTGAGACGCGGTAGAGCCAGCCAGTGCCTTCCACATGCAGCGATTTCATCGCGATGCCACCTCCAGATAGCGCGCTACCGCTTCTTCGGGTGCGGCGTCGGCCACCAGGGCGCCTTCATGGAAAACCAGCACCCGGTCGAAACCCGCAACCAGCGGCAGATCGTGGGTGATGACAACAAGCGCCTGCGAAATCGCCGCCATGGTCTTTTCCACGATCGCGCGGTTTTTGAGATCGAGCTGGTTGGTCGGTTCATCGAGAATGAGGATGTGCGGTTCGGTGACCAGAAGCGCGGCCAGCGCGGCAAGCTGCAGCTCCCCGCCGGAAAGCTCATGCGCGCGTCTCTCTTCAAGATGGGAAATGCCAAGCCGGGCAAGAACGGCTTTCACCCGGGCTTCGGTTTCCGTCTTGCCGAGACCGAGCCGTTTCAGCCCGAAGGCGACATCGTCGCGCACGATCGGCAGGATGATCTGGTTCTGCGGATTCTGGAAGATGAAGCCGACCGCCTGCAAGACCGCCTTGGCCTCGTTTACGGTGTCGAGGCCGTTTACCGAAACCTTGCCTTCGCTCGGTTTGTTCAGCCCGTTGATCAGCCGGGCAAAGGTGGTCTTGCCGGAACCATTGAGGCCGATCACGCCGATACGCCGTTCCGTCAATGTCACAGACAGCGGCTGCAGGGCCTGCCGGCCCTCGAAAGCAACACCGGCGGCGTTAAAACGGATTTCCAAGCTCACATCCTCGCGCTCGTTTTCCGGTTCTATACCCCGTCATCAACAGAAGTGAAACAAGGAACAAAAAAAGAACATTGCAATCGCGAAAAAGCCGTTCTACCTTCTGCGCATGGCGATCAAGGTTTCGAACGAAGCGGCAAGGCGGATTTTTCTGGCGCGGCAGGGGCTTTCCTCTCCGCCCGGCAAGGCGCTTTCCAAGGGCGACCTGCTGCAGCTCATCACCGATATCGGTTTCGTGCAGGTGGACAGCATCGGCACGGTGGAGCGCGCCCACCACCAGATTATTTTCTCCCGCAACCAGACCTATAGGCGCGGCCATCTGACCACGCTTTTGGAAAAGGACCGGGCGCTTTTCGAGCACTGGACGCATGATGCCTCCATCCTGCCGACGGAATTTTATCCCTATTGGAAACACCGTTTCCGCCGTCGCGAGCCGATTATTCAGGAGCGGTGGCGCAAATGGCACGGCGAGGGTTTCGATGCGGCTTTCGGCGAAACGCTGGAGCGGATTGCCGCCACCGGTCCGGTTCTGGCGCGGGAGCTGAAGGAGGAGGGGCACCAGTCCGGCGGCTGGTGGAACTGGCATCCCTCCAAGACCGCACTTGAATATCTCTGGCACACCGGCAAGCTCGCGATTGCCGGCCGCGTCAATTTCCAGAAGGTCTATGACCTGGCCGAACGGGTCATTCCCGGCGAGCATCACGAAACCGAGGTAGAACACACCGAATTTGTCGACTGGGCCTGCCGCGAAGCGCTGAAGCGGCTGGGTTTCGCCACCCACGGCGAAATCGCCGCCTTTTTCGATCTCGTCACCCCGCAGGAGGCGAGGGACTGGGTTAAAAGCCATCGCGATGAACTCTGCGAGGTCTCGCTTCTCTCCAGCGACGGGGACAATGCCCGTCCGTCTTTCGCCTTTGCCGATTTCACCGCCGACCTGACCGACGTGCCGGAACCTTCCGCCCGCGTCCGTGTCCTCAGCCCCTTCGACCCGCTGCTGCGCGACCGAAACCGCACGGAGCGGCTATTCGGCTTCTATTACCGCATCGAGGTCTTCGTGCCCGAGCCGAAACGGCAATATGGCTATTATGTCTTCCCGCTTCTGGAGGGTGACAGGCTGATCGGCCGCATCGACATGAAGGCGGATCGCAAGCGCGGCACGCTGGATGTGCGCCGCCTGTGGCTGGAGCCGGGCGTGCGTGCTTCGGCCGGTCGGCTGGAGAAGCTCGACGCGGAACTGGTGAGGCTGGCGAAGTTTACCGGGGTGGAGAGTGTGAACTATCTGGATGGGTGGCGGGAGGTATAATTGCTTCCTCGGCCACGGTCTTTCGTCATGCTCGGGCCTGTCCCGAGCATCTGCAACGGACAACGTGTTGAATGCGTTCGCAGATCCTCGGCACAAGGCCGAGGATGACGTAGAGCGGGCGGAGAGCGCACCAAACCGAAGCGCTCTCGCGACGCCCCAAAATCACCCGATATCCGTCGCCGAAATCTTGATGCCGAACCCCTCGAGACCGACGTAATGCCGCTCGCGTGTCGTCATCAGCTTGATGGAGCTGATACCGAGATCCTTGAGAATCTGCGCGCCGAGGCCGATTTCCAGCCATTCGTTTTCGCGCGAACGGGCCTGCGCATGCGCCTCGTCGGGATCGCGCGCCTTGCGACGTCCGGCCACCTGGCCGACGCCGACCGAGCCTTCGCGCAGATAGACGATGACGCCGCGGCCTTCTTCGGCGATCTTCTGCATGTAATGCCGCACCGGCTGGCGGTCGCCGAACACGTCGTCGGCGACATTTTCCGGGTGCAGGCGCACGGGAATATCGATGCCGTCGCGGATATCGCCGAAAATCACTGCCATATGCTGCATTGGATCCCAGGGCAGGGAATAGGTCTGCGCCTTGGCGGGTCCGAAGGGCGTTTCGATGGTGAAGGAGGATTCCATCTCCACCAGCGTTTCCTTGCGCTGGCGATAGGCGATGAGATCGGCGACCGAAACGTGCTTCATGCCGTGTTTTTCGGCGAAATCCAGCACCTGCGGTCCGCGCATCACCGTGCCATCGTCATTCACCAGCTCGCTGATGACGCCGATGGGCGGCAGGCCGGCGAGCCGGCAGAGATCGACCGCCGCTTCGGTATGGCCGGAGCGCATCAGCACGCCGCCCTCGCGGGAAATCAGCGGGAAGATATGGCCCGGCCGGGTGAAATCGGAAGCGCCGACATTCGGATTGGCGAGATTGCGCACCGTCAGGGTGCGGTCATCGGCGGAAATGCCGGTCGTGGTGCCGTGCTTGAAGTCGACGCTGACGGTGAAGGCCGTGGTATGCGCGCTGTCATTTTCCGCCACCATGGCGTTGAGGTTCAGCCGCTTGGCTTCCTCGCGCGGCATGGGCGCACAGACGATGCCGGAGGTGTGGCGCACGATCAGCGCCATTTTCTCCGGCGTGCAGTGAACCGCCGAAATGATCAGATCGCCTTCGTTCTCACGGTCGTCATCATCGGTCACGACAACGATTTCGCCGGCTTCGAAAGCGCGGATGGCGTCCACGACGCGTTTCTGGTCATAGGCCATGGCGATATCCCCTCACTTCAAACGGCCGGTCTGGCCGCGGTCTCTCAGGTAATGGTCGGCAACGGTGCAGGCGATCATCGCCTCGCCGATCGGAACGGCGCGGATGCCGACGCAGGGGTCGTGGCGGCCCTTGGTACGCACATCAACATTATTGCCATCGGTATCGATGGACAGGCGCTCCGTCAGGATGGAGGAGGTGGGCTTGATGGCGAAGCGGGCAATCACCGGTTCGCCGGTCGCAATGCCGCCCAGAATGCCGCCCGCGTGGTTGGACAGGAAAATCGGCTTGCCGTCATTGCCCATGCGCATCTCATCGGCATTTTCTTCGCCGGAAAGCTCGGCCGAGGCAAAACCTTCGCCGATCTCCACGCCCTTGACGGCGTTGATCGACATCAGGCTGGAGGCGATGTCCTGATCGAGCTTAGCATAAATGGGGGCGCCGATGCCGGCGGGAACGCCTTCCGCTACAACTTCGACCACGGCGCCGATGGAGGAGCCGGCCTTGCGGATGCCGTCCAGATAGTCTTCCCAGACCGGCACCATTTCGGGGTCCGGGCAGAAGAACGGGTTCTGGTCGACCTGATCCCAATCCCAATTGTCGCGGTTGATCTTGTGCTTGCCGATCTGCACCAGCGCGCCGCGCACATTGAGGCTTGGTACCACTTTGCGGGCGATCGCACCGGCGGCGACACGCGCCGCCGTCTCACGCGCGGAAGAACGTCCGCCGCCGCGATAGTCGCGAATGCCGTATTTCAGATCATAGGTGAAATCCGCATGGCCGGGGCGGAAGCGCTTGGCGATCTCGCCGTAATCCTTGGAGCGCTGGTCGGTATTTTCGATCAGCATGGAAATCGGCGTGCCGGTGGTTATCATCGTCTCGCCGTCCTCATCCAGCATCACGCCGGAGAGTACCTTGACGATGTCATCTTCGCGGCGCTGGGTCACGAAACGGCTTTGGCCCGGTTTGCGTTTGTCCATCCAGTGCTGCACCTCGGCAAGGGTGAAGCGAATGCCGGGCGGGCAGCCATCCACCACGCAGCCGAGTGCAGGCCCGTGGCTTTCTCCCCAGGTGGTAACGCGGAAAAGATGACCGAAACTGTTATGCGACATATTTTCAAAACCGGAAAACAGGGCGCCTGCGGATAGCGCCGTTTAAAACAAGCGGATTTGTCTTAGTGTAAATCCCGACAAGGCAAAAGCCTTTCTTTCGCTGCGGCAGGATAAGTGCCGAACACGACATCGACACGCGTCTTCCCCATCCCGGCAACAGGCGCCGGGATGGGAGTGGGCGGCGATTCGGGCCGGCGAGCGCGGCTTTTTTTCGAGATGACGGAAATGTAAATGCGCCGCCGTTTTCCACGTTTATCCGGAGTTTTCCAATATTGCCGCGAAATGCGGTGTAAAAATCACTAACGGCTTGAACACGATCTGAAATCCGTTCATCAATTGGGCCGAAAATGTCATGGTTGCGGGCAATTTCCGCCACATTCGAAAGGCAATTCTTCATGCATGTAAGGTTTTCACGCAAATCCACGAAAGCTAGATCGATGCGTATGATGATTGCCGCCCTTCTGGCTACCGCCAACCTCCTGATGCCCATCAACGGCTACGCCCAGAGCGTCGACGTGGAAGGCACGATCAGCAAGATCGATGCGAATGGGCTGAGCATTACGCTCAATGACGGCAAGACCTATCGCGTGCCGGAAGAGTTCAACTTTGAAGGTTTGAAGGCGGGCGTGAAGGTCGTGGTTTTCTACACGGAAGTGGATGGGAAACGCGTGGTGGACGATCTTCAGGTCGTGCAGTAACGCTGCGATCGCGGCTTTACCCGTTGACGGGGCGAACCCCTGTAATCTCGTTCGGGAAGCACCAACATTTCCGTCATGCCGGATTTGATCCGGCATCCAGACGACGCGTGTCTTGCGCGGCGGGACGAGTTTTTTCAGCCCAAGGACTTGGGCTGGCTGGATCCCGGCTCAAGGCCGGAAAGACGGGAGAGGAGGGGAGCCCTGCGCCTCAACAAATCCACTCCGCACTGTTCCTGTCGATCTCGACCTTCAAAATCCGGTCCTGCGGAATTTGCGTCCTTGATGCCTCGTCCTTGTCCATGCCGGAGACCAGCCGGAAGATCGAGCGGATGACGCCGCCGTGGCAGACGCATATCGTCGGAACCTCGACGGAGGAAAGCCATGCGCCGATGCGCCAGGAGAGGATTTCATAGCTTTCGGCATCCTGGCCGGGGGGAATGAAATCCCACTTGTTGGCCTTGCGCGCCTTCACCCGGTCCGGGAACTCTTTTTTCAGCTCCGGCAGGGTTTGCCCTTCCCAGTCGCCGAAGGAAACTTCGATCAGGCGATCGTCGGTACGATAGGCCTTGGGATCGAGGCCCATCGCGCCGCGCATCAGTTCCATGGTCTCGCGCGTGCGCCCGAGCGGGCTTGCCACATAGTCGAAATCCGTGGCCTGTTCTCCCAGCAGATGCGCCAGGAGTTTGCCGTTACCGACCGCCTGCTGGCGGCCGAAATCGTTGAGCGGAATGTCTTTCTGGCCCTGAAGCCGGCGTATCGCATTCCAGTCCGTTTGTCCGTGCCGGATCACATAGACGAGCAAGGCGATACCCCGTTCTTACACTTTTCAGGCTTAGTCCTTCACCACCGAAATGTCAGGCGCATCCACCGCCTTCATGCCGATGGTGTGGTAACCGGAATCGACATGGTGGATTTCGCCGGTCACGCCGGTCGAAAGGTCGGACAGCAGGTAAAGCGCCGACTTGCCGACTTCCTCGATGGAAACGGTGCGCTTCAGCGGCGCATTGTATTCGTTCCATTTCAGAATATAGCGGAAGTCGCCGATGCCGGAGGCTGCAAGCGTCTTGATCGGGCCGGCGGAAACGGCGTTGACGCGGATGCCGCGATTGCCGAGGTCGACGGCGAGATAACGCACGCTGGCCTCGAGAGCAGCCTTGGCCACGCCCATGACGTTGTAGTTCGGCATGACCTTTTCGGCGCCGTAATAGGTCAGCGTGATGATCGAGCCGCCGTCATTCATGACCGGCTCGGCGCGCTTGGCAACGGCGGCCAGCGAGAAGACGGAAATGTCCATGGTGCGGTTGAAATTATCGCGGCTGGTATCGAGGTAACGGCCGGTCAGCTCATCCTTGTCGGAAAAGGCGATGGCGTGCACGACGAAGTCGATCTTGCCCCAGTGCTTTTCCAGCCCGGCAAAAACCGCATCGATCGTCTCGAGATCGGTCACATCGCAGTGACCGGCCATGAAGGCGCCCAGTTCCTGCGCCAGCGGCTCGACACGCTTCTTCAGCGCGTCGCCCTGCCAGGTCAGCGCAACTTCCGCGCCCGCGTCGGCACAGGCCTTGGCGATGCCCCAAGCGATGGAACGATTATTGGCGACACCCATGATGAGGCCGCGTTTGCCAGCCATGAGGCCGGATGCCTGAGCCATTTTATGCTCCCTAGTACTTTTGATCGGTCCTGCCTATGGCATAGGCTGCAATCCTGTTCAAGATTGCCAAAGATCATCAACTGTTAGGGAGCGTAACAAAGGGTGCGTTGTCCCGGCTATTCGCAAAACTTTCACAAATAAAGGCCTTCGCGCATGTGCCGCATCAGGTCGGTCACCTTTTCATCCGGCTTTTCCAAGAGAACGATGCGCAATTCGATGACGAGATCGCCCTGTCCGCCCTTGCCGTCGGCGAGGCCCTTGCCGGCAAGCCTCAGCACACGGTCCGAGCCGGACCAGGCCGGAATGGTGATGTTTTCCTCACCGAGCGGTGTCCTGACTTTCGTTTCACACCCCAGAACCGCGTCGCTGAGCGAGATCGGCAGCGTCGTGTGAATATCGAAGCCACGAAGGGAAAACGCGTCCTCACGGGCGGTCAGCAAAGTCACGGCAAGGTCGCCGCGCGCCATGTTGGGAAGCTTCAGCCCCTGTCCCTTCAGCCGCACCACGTGTCCGTCGGTCATGCCGGCTTCGAGCTGGAAACGAACCTCGCGTTCGTCGGCAAGCGACACGGTCACCCACTTGTGTTCCAGCAGATCGGCGACCGTGACGGTGGCCTCCGCAGTGATGTCCGGCGCTTTTTCGGGAGCCGGCTGCTGCGTGCGGAACCGGCGCACGAGAGCGCTGAAGAGATTGGCGGCGAGCGATGCGGGTGCTGTCCTGTCATCGCCGGCGCCGGGCTGCGCGGTCTCGCCGGCACCCGGCATATCGCTTTTCGCGGCGCCCGCGGCAGCCTTTGCCGCTTCGGCCGCCTGCTGCACCTTGGGATCGTTCTGTGCTTCCGCGCCAAAAATCCGTTCGACGATATCTTCGGCGGTTTCCGCCTTGGCGTCGGTTTTCTGGCCGGTCTGCGCCCGGTTGCGGGCGTCCGCACGGGCCAGTTCCTCCATCAGCTTTTCAGCCGCCTTGGCGCGCTCGGCAGCCTCGCGCGCCGCTTCCCGCTGCTGCATGATGGTTTCGCCGCGCTGCTTCTTTTCGGCCGCCCTGCGGGCCTGATCGTAGAGATCGCGCTTTTTCGGGTCTTTGAGAAGATCATAGGCCTGCCCGATCTCCGCGAATCGCGCCGAGGCGTCGGGATCGTCGCGATTGGCGTCCGGATGGACGGTTTTCGCCTTCGTGCGCCAGGCGGCCTTGATTTCCTCGTGGCGGGCGTCACGTTTTACGCCGAGGATAGAATATGGATCGCGCATGCGAAACACCAGTTACGTTGGCTCAGGCGCTGCCGCCCTTCATGGCGCAATCCTGAAACTAACCCCTCCGAAAAGGGATGCCCGCGATCATTCGCCTGCACGCCCTCGGTTTAATCAACGTCGACTGTTGCAATAAGTTGCTAATCACTCCTTTACGGAGGAAGCGCGCCGCACCCGGGCCGGCTCTATTCCATATTTAAGGGTAAACAGATTATTTCTGCTCGAAGCGGGTCAGCAGCCATTCGCCGGTTTCCGACAGGCAGGCCTGTCCCGCATAGCTCGCAACGCCCTCGAAAGAGTGGCGCGTCGTCCTGAAATCGCGGCAGACGAAGCCGCTGGATTTGTCTTCGTGAATGGCGGTGACGACGCCGGCGCTGCCGGTGGCGGCATTGGCCCAGGGCAGCGGCTGGTCGGCGAGCTTGGCGAGATCGGCCGACGTCACCGCATTGCGGATCGTTGCATCGTCCGTCTGCGACGCATTGTTCGGCTGGTTGGGAATGGAGGCCGTGGAAAGCGAGCGGTCGACCTTGTCGCCGCCGAACAGGTCGAGGCTGACGCAGCCGCTCAGCACCACAAGCATTGACACGACGGCGGAAACTTCCGCTATCGACGAAAGGAGGCTCTTTGTTCGACTGTTCGACTTTGCTATGACGGTCACCATCTTTCGCCAGAGATCATCTCTGGGGTCCAAATCAGCTCGGGAGCATTTTAGTCAATATGTCGGAAACGGGGTTAACATCCAGTGACTTCACGGAAGAAAATGAACCGTTCACGCTTTTTGCCGAATGGCTGAAAGATGCAACGGCTTCCGAAATCAACGATCCGAACGCGGTAGCGCTTGCTACCGTGGACGAAAATGGCCTGCCGAATGTGCGCATGGTGCTGCTGAAAGGCGTCGACGACCGCGGCTTTGTTTTCTACACGAATTTCGAAAGCCAGAAGGGTCAGGAGATTCTCGGCCAGAAAAAAGCGGCCATGTGTTTCCACTGGAAAAGCCTGCGGCGACAGGTGCGCCTGCGCGGCGAGGTGGAGATCGTCAGCGACGAGGAGGCGGATATCTATTACGCCTCGCGCCCGCGCGGCAGCCGCATCGGCGCCTGGGCTTCCAAGCAGTCTCGGCCGCTGGAAGGCCGTTTCGCGCTGGAAAAGGCGGTGGCGGAATATACCGCCAGATATGCCATCGGCGATATTCCGCGCCCGTCCTACTGGTCCGGTTTCCGCATCCGCCCCGTCAGCATCGAATTCTGGCACGACCGCAAGTTCCGCCTGCATGACCGCATAGAATTCCGCCGCGAGACGCCTGACGGTGCATGGTCCAAGGTCCGCATGTATCCGTAAGGGCGGTCAGGGCAGGCCATTTACGGCCTGTCTATTTCAGCAGCGAATCGAACAGCGGTAGGCCGATGACGGCGGAGATGGCGATCAGCCCATAGCAGATGCGCCGGAACGCCGCCTCGTCGGCAAGCCCGTGCAGTCGCGCGCCGGCATAAAGCCCGGCCCCGTAAAAGGGCAGGGCGAGCAGGAAAAAGACGAAGACATCGGCGGTGAACAGGCCGCTGACAAAATAGCTGCCGGTGGAGATCACGGTCGAAATCGCGAAATATAAAATGACGTTGGCGCGCACGAAGGCGCCTTTGAGGGCGCCGCCGAGCCAATAGGCGACGACCGGCGGACCGCCCAGTTGCGCAGCCCCCGAAAACAGCCCGGCCAGAAACCCGGTGAAGAGGGTCAGCGGCGTCTTCGGCCGGCCGCTGTAACGCCAGCCGGAAAGTAGAAACAACAGCAGCATCACGACCACGGCGGAGATGATCCAGCGCAGCGTCAGCGGATCGCCGTTGGAAAGCAGCATGGTTCCAAGCGGCACGCCGACAAAGGCGCCGGCCGCCATGATGAAGACTTCGCGCCGGTCCGCCATGCGCCATGCGGGCGGTATCATGCCGAGCGTCAGCACGGCGTCCACCACCAGCAGCACTGCCGAGGCGACACGCGGCCCGACGATGGCGCTTGCGAGCGGGATGAAGATGAGCGCCGCACCGAAACCGGAAAAGCCGCGGGCAAGGCCGGCGAGAAAGGCGGCGCCCGCAAACATGGCGAGCAGTGTCGGACTATGCGCGGTGATGAGGGACGAGAAAAAATCGAGGTGGGACATGGGCGATGGCACGGTTGTTCGAATATCTTTTCTCTATCCCGCCTGCATGTACATGTCGCGGAAATTTCAGTTCATGGCTGCGTGACGCCCTGACGGGTCGACGCCGTCAGAGAATCATGATTAGAGTTGTAGCGCATGAACAAAGGATGAACAAATGTTTGCTGACATGATGCCTCGGTTTGAAGAGGCCTCGCAAAAATATGCCGCTGAAAACGGAATATTCCGCGACCCCGACTGGTACATGCTGAAGCTTCAGGAAGAGGTTGGCGAGGTCACACAGGCCTGGAATCGGCTGACAGGACGGGGGCGCATCAAGGGCAGGAGCAAAGAGGAGATGAAGCGGGATCTGGCCGACGAAACCGCCGATCTGCTCGGCCATGTGCTGTTGCTGGCCCATTATAACGGTCTCGATATTGAAGGAGCGATCGAGCGTAAGTGGCGTTTCAGGCCGGGGGCGTGACGATACGCCGAACGGCGGCTTGATCCTTGCGGTATCGCGCCTCTGGCGATGCGGCTAGGAGAAGGCGACGATAAAGAACAGGATCGCAAGAGCGGCAGCCACAGGCGTCATCACCAGCCGCTCCGGGCGGCTTTTCGACATTGCGTTCAATCCAGCGCTCACCCCCAGATAGCAGGCGATGATCCAGATGCCGGGTTCGATCCAGCCGGATGGCCAGATGTGAGCATAACCCGCCTTTTGCAGCGGAAAGGACGCGAAAAAGGCATAAATGAGCGGAACCGCCGCGCTGGCAATTCTTTGCCGGACCGGCAACACCCGGTGCGCGCCGCCCCAGGCAAGGCGTCCGAAGGGTGCACCGGCTGCAAGGGCAATCTGGAATAGGGACAGAACCAGTAGTATCAGCGTTACGAGCGACACGGCAAAAGGCGGCATGATCACCCCGCTTATGGATGCGCCGACAAAGGCGCTCGGCCAATCCCGGTGCTGCAGCCGAGATGAGCCTCATCATGAAGCCAAATGGCTAAGGACATGTGACGCCTCTCCGCACTTTCAGCCCGATTTTCATCTCACTCAGGCCTGCGCCTTTTGCAGAAGGCCGGCCACCGCATGCAGGTCGCTTGCAACGGCAATGCACTTCTCCCGCATTTCCTCGGTCGGCGGCGCTACATCCGGCACCATGATCGTCATCATGCCCGCCGATGTCGCGGAGCGTACGCCTGAATAGGAATCCTCCAGCGCAAGGCAGCGGCCCGGATCGAGGGAAAGCCGTCGGGCTGCGGTGAGATAGGGCATGGGTGCGGGTTTCGGTTCGGTATAGTCGCCGCGTGCGACGATGGTGTCGAAACGTCTGAGAAGATCGTGGGGGCCGAGATGGCGCGTCACCGAATCGTGCCGCGACGAGGTGGCGATGGCGCGGCGGATATCGAGGCGGTCAAGCAGATCGAGAATGTCGATGACGCCCGGCTTCAGCGCCACGCCCTCCGCCATCATCACGCCAAGATGCCGGAGCCAGGCGTCGCGGAAGCTGTCGATGGGAAAATCCGCGCCATAATCGGCAAAGATGGTACCGGTGATGACGTCCCACGGGCTGCCACAGACCTTCTGATAGGTCTCGACCTTCATGCCATGGCCGCCTTCATCCGAGGCAGCCAGAAATGAATCGCGATAGAGCCTCTCGCTCTCGATCAGCAATCCGTCCATGTCGAAAACCACGGCCTGCGGAAGAAAAGGCAGCATGACTTAACCGAACCGGAAGGGGCGTTCGCCCAGACTCTCGAACGGGCGGATCAGATAACCGTCCGGATCGGCAACGATGAATTGCCGGTTGCCCACTTCGACCGTGCCGCGCCTGTACCATTTTTCCTCCAGCGGCATGACGAGGTCGATGGAGGATCGCTCCAGCCGGGAAAGAATGGGTTGCAGGGAGGGAACGGCGAGCTGCAGGTTCATGCCGCGGCCGAGCGGAAATTCGAGCGCGGCATTGTCCGTCACGAATGTCCGGGTCGCGCCGATCTGGTCGATCATCAGCTGGGCATCCCCCAGCGCCAGATAGGTAAAACCCTCCTCGGGACGCTCATAGACCACATGAAAACCGATCAGGTCGCAATAAAAGGCGCGGCTTTTCTGCCAGTCGCTGACGGCAAGTTCAGGAACGAGGGCATTTCGTATGATGGTCATGGTCTCCTTTGCCGCGCAGGCCCGTGGTGGGAGGAGGGGCCTGCCATGAGGGATGATCTTACCGTCTTCCCGGCCGCATGCCAGAGGAAACCTCATCATGGCAGCCATGTGCGGGGTTCTGGGCTGACCGTGCGGCGACGCGGCGGGTGAGGACTGTCACGGCAGGTTCGACGTCTCCCGCGACCGCGCAATGCCGTGGAACTAAGCCTTCGTACCGCCGACGGTGATCTGGTCCATGCGCAGATGCGGCTGGCCGACGCCGACTGGCACCCATTGTCCAGCCTTGCCGCAATTGCCGATGCCGGTATCGAGCTTGGAATCGTTGCCGATCATCGAGACGCGCTTCATCGCATCCGGCCCGTTGCCGATCAGCATCGCGCCCTTTACCGGCGCGCCGATCCTGCCGTTCTCGATGAGATAGGCCTCGGTGCAGCCGAACACGAATTTGCCGGAGGTGATATCCACCTGGCCGCCACCGAAGGAAACGGCATAGATACCCTTCTTCACGGAAGCGATGATCTCTTCCGGCGTCCTGTCGCCTGATAGCATGTAGGTATTGGTCATGCGCGGCATCGGCACATAGGCGTAGCCCTGCCGGCGGCCGTTGCCGGTGGGCCTGGCGCCCATCAGCCGGGCGTTCTGCCGGTCCTGCATGTAACCGACCAGCCTGCCGTTCTCGATCAGCACATTATAGCCGGAAGGCGTACCTTCATCGTCGATCGTCAGCGAGCCGCGGCGGCTGTCGATGGTGCCGTCATCCACCACGGTCACGCCGGGGGCGGCGACCATTTCGCCCATCAGGCCGGCGAAGGCCGAGGTTTTCTTGCGGTTGAAATCGCCTTCCAGACCGTGGCCCACCGCCTCGTGCAGCATGACGCCCGGCCAGCCGGAACCGAGCACCACATCCATGGTGCCGGCCGGCGCGTCGATGGCGGTGAGGTTGACGAGCGCCTGGCGCAGCGCTTCATCCGCACCGCGCTGCCAGTTTTCCGTGGTGATGAAATCGCTGAAGCCGACGCGGCCGCCAATGCCGTAGGAGCCGCTTTCCTGCCGGTCGCCTTCGCCCGCCACGACGGAAACATTGATGCGGGTCATCGGCCGGATATCGCTGACGCGATGGCCGTCCGCCCGCAGGATGTCCACCACCTGCCAGCTTGCGGAAATCGTCGCCGTCACCTGCCGGACCTTGTCGTCCTTGTCACGCAGATAGGCGTCGATATCGGTGAGAAGCTTCACCTTCTCCTCGAAGCTCGGGCTGCCGATCGGGTTTTCGTCGCCATAGAACTTCTTGTTGGTGCGCTGGGGTGCGGCGGCATAGGAGCCGGAATAACCGCGGGTGACGGCGCCCACCGCATCCGAAGCGCGCTTCAGCGCGCCTTCGGAAAGCTCGCCGGCATGGGCGTAACCCACCGTCTCGCCGGCAACGGCGCGCAGGCCAAAACCCTGATCCGTGTTGAAAGATCCGCCCTTGAGCCGGCCATTATCGAAAGTCAGCGATTCGGCCTGGGCATGTTCGATGAAAAGCTCGCCATCGTCAGCGCCGGCGAGCGCCTCGCCGACGAGCTTGCGCAATTGCGTTTCGTCGCAATCGAAGAGTTTTACAAGATCGTCGGTCATGGGAGGCTCCAGTCATTATCGTTCAATGACCGATTTAGGCACTGGAGCGGACGGACGCAAGGCTGTCCGGCAATGGCAGGCTTTAAGGAAGCGCGTCGTAGCCCTCGGCAAAGCCGGAAAGCTCGATCGGAATACCCACGCGATCCTGATCCACGGCTTCGCGCAGCGCGAAAACGGCATTCTTGCCGGCGCGCAGAACCTTTAGCAGCTCGTCGTCGATATCCACCTCCACATAGCAGCCTTCGGAGAAGCAGCGGGTGAAATAGGCGCGGCCGATATTATTATTGTCGATATAAAGCTCCATGCCATCCTTCAAAAGCACGCCGAGCGGTGCAAGGATGCGCAGGATGCGCGACTTGCGGTCGGCCGTCTTCAGCACCACCACCGAAAGCCCCACTTCCGGGCGGTCATCGGCGATCACGTTCTGCATCAGCGCGCATTGTTCTTCGGACGCACCCGCTGGCTTGTCGCAGATGACAGACCATGCTCCATGCGTCGACTTCGGCGTGCCGGGCGGCTGCTGTTGCGCCAGCGCCGCAGCGGCGGGAGCGATGATGGCAAGACCGGCGGCGGCAAGAAAAGTGCGCGCGAGCGGGGAAAGACGCATGGATACCTCTGGGATTCGAATCAGTGCGGCTATTTTGACGCCATAATCCGGAAAAAAAAGCCTCAGGCCTTCAATTCCAGCGGAGTTGGGCGGAAATAGGACCTGTCTTCCGGTATGGGCGTCTGATTTGCCCGGCGCAACATTCATTATCCGGCGATGAAACTGGCGGCAAAACCGGCTGTGGGAAGGGGCTTTGTCGCATTTGGGCTGTTTAAAACCGCGTTCGGCCGGTCCGGTGAGGCGTGGGGTGAGAGAAAGTCGCCGTGGATTGACCAATGGCAAAATTGGGGCGCATCCGTGTCCCGACGCATATTGCGGCAGAGGACAAACTGTGGTTTGAAGTTAGTACCATAAGCATGGATTCTGCGTCTGTGATTGATCTAGATCAGACGCGTGAGGGAGAGGGTACCGTGACGAATAGGATTTACGCAGCACTGGCGGGGATGACCTGTCTGCTCACGGCTGTCGGCGCCCACGCCGATCAGCCGGTGCATTGGCAAATGGGCATGCAGGAGGCCGCCACGCCGATCATGCACGAAATACGCTGGTTTGAACAATATACGCTCTGGTTCATTGTTCCGGTTACGCTTTTCGTTCTTGCGCTGCTCATCGTCGTCGCCCTGAAATTCCGCGCCGCGAAAAATCCGGTGGCTTCCAAGACCAGCCATAACACGGCGATCGAGGTGGTCTGGACGCTGGCGCCGGTTCTCATTCTCCTGTTCCTTGCCTTCCCGTCGTTCAATCTCTTGAACGCGCAGCTCACGCAGCCGGAAAACCCCGATGTGACGCTGAAGGCGACCGCCACGCAATGGCTGTGGAGCTATGAGTATACGGCCGCCGAAGGTGCGGAGCCGGTTTCCTTCGACAGCTACATGCTGAAGGACCAGGATCGCGCCGCCGCGGGCAAGGAAGACAGGGCCCGCTATCCGCGTCTTCTGGCGGTAGACAATGAAATGGTCGTTCCGGTCGGCAAGACCGTTCGCCTGCTCGTCACCGCCGCGCCGACGGATGTGATCCATTCCTTCGCCATGCCGGCTTTCGGCGTCAAGATCGACGCCGTTCCCGGCCGCCTGAACGAAACCTGGTTCAAGGCGGAAAAAGAGGGCCTTTATTACGGTCAGTGTTCCGAGCTTTGCGGCAAGGACCATGCCTTCATGCCGATCGCCATTCGGGTGGTTTCCGAACAGCAGTACAACACCTGGCTCACCGCCGCCGCTTCTGACCTGAGCGGTGCGAACCGGGCGCTGATGGCCTCTGTCGATGGCGCTCCGCGCACCGTCGACGTTGCCGCCAACGAAACCAACTGACTCTGGAGTGAGGACAATGGCTGGACCTTCCGCACACGACGATCATCACTCGCATGGTCATTCCGCACATGACGATCACTCGCATGATGCGCATCATTCCCATACGCCGGGCTTCTTCGCCCGCTGGTTCCTGTCGACCAACCACAAGGACATCGGCACGCTCTACCTGATCTTCGCGATCATCGCCGGTATCGTCGGCGGCGGGCTTTCCGTCGTCATGCGCATGGAGCTGCAGGAGCCGGGCATCCAGATTTTCCACGGTCTGGCATCCATGGTTTACGGCTTTGAGGGTGACGCCGCCATCGATGGCGGCAAGCACATGTTCAACGTGTTCACCACCGCGCACGCGCTGATCATGATCTTCTTCATGGTCATGCCGGCGCTGATCGGCGGTTTCGCCAACTGGATGATCCCGATCATGATCGGCGCTCCGGACATGGCTTTCCCGCGCCTGAACAACATCTCCTTCTGGCTGATCGTTCCGGCTTTCATCCTTCTCATTCTCTCGCTCTTCGTCGAGGGCCCTGCGGGCGCCTACGGTGTCGGTGGCGGCTGGACCATGTATCCGCCTCTATCGACCAGCGGCATGCCGGGACCGGCGGTGGATCTGGCGATCTTCGCGCTGCACGTTTCGGGCGCGTCGTCGATCCTCGGTGCGATCAACTTCATCACCACCATCCTCAACATGCGCGCCCCGGGCATGACGCTGCACAAGATGCCGCTCTTCGCCTGGTCGGTCCTCGTCACCGCATTCCTGCTGCTGCTTTCGCTGCCGGTTCTGGCGGGCGGCATCACCATGCTTCTGACCGACCGCAACTTCGGCACGGCATTCTTCTCGCCGGAAGGCGGCGGTGACCCGATCCTTTACCAGCACCTGTTCTGGTTCTTCGGCCATCCGGAAGTCTACATCCTGATCCTGCCGGGCTTCGGCATCATCAGCCACATCGTCTCCACCTTCTCCAAGAAGCCGGTCTTCGGTTACCTCGGCATGGCCTACGCCATGGTCGCCATCGGCGCCGTCGGCTTCATCGTCTGGGCCCACCACATGTACACGGTCGGCCTGTCGCTCGAAGCGCAGCGTTATTTCGTCTTCGCCACCATGGTCATCGCGGTGCCGACGGGTATCAAGATATTCTCGTGGATCGCGACCATGTGGGGCGGTTCGCTGACCTTCTCGACCCCGATGGTCTGGGCGATCGGCTTCATCTTCCTGTTCACGGTCGGCGGCGTCACCGGCGTCCAGCTCGCCAATGCCGGTCTCGACCGTTCGCTGCACGATACCTATTACGTGGTGGCGCACTTCCACTACGTTCTGTCGCTCGGCGCGGTCTTCGCGATCTTTGCCGGCTGGTACTATTGGTTCCCGAAGATCACCGGCTACATGTACAGCGAATTCCTCGGCAAGCTGCATTTCTGGGTCATGTTCGTGGGCGTGAACCTCGTGTTCTTCCCGCAGCACTTCCTCGGTCTTGCCGGCATGCCGCGCCGCTATATCGATTATCCCGATGCCTATGCCGGCTGGAACATGGTATCCTCCTACGGTTCCTACATCTCGGCCGTCGGCGTGCTGATCTTCCTCTTCTGCGTCTGGGAAGCCTTCGCAAAGAAGCGGATCGCCGGCAACAACCCCTGGGGTGAAGGTGCGACGACGCTCGAATGGCAGCTGTCTTCGCCGCCGCCCTACCACCAGTGGGAACAGCTGCCGCGCATTCGCTGATGCGCGGGCCGGAAGGCGCGGGCAGGGCCTGCGAATTCCCGGCGCTGAAAATGAGGGACGGCGCGGTTCGGTCCGTGCCGTTTCCCGAACGGGCAGTCTCTCCTGCCGCGTGACATTTTGTCCAAGCGATGCCTGCCGTCCGACGTGATACATGCCCCGGACGTGATAAATGCCAAATCTGGTCTTTATGAAATGCAAGCGCAGACGAATGGCGGCATGGTGCGGCGAAAAGCCGGAAAATGGCATCGGTTTTGCCCGGCGCCTCTCATGCCAGGACGTTCGGGACCCATGAATTGACGCATCGCGCATGCCGGAAATCACATTCGTTTTCGGGCCGGTGCAGGGGACGTCGCTTCACGCGGCGTTCGAAGGAAACAGGACAGGAAATGAGCATTATCGACAATCGCGACATGCTGGGCGTGAAGGGCTCCGAACTTTCGGAAGCCGGCGCGCGCGATTATTTCGAATTGCTGAAGCCGCGCGTCATGTCGCTCGTCGTCTTCACGGCCTTTGCGGGCCTCGTGCTGGCGCCGGGTGAAATCAACCCGGTGCTCGGTATCATCGCCATTCTCTGCATCGCCGTCGGTGCCGGCGCATCCGGTGCGCTCAACATGTGGTACGACGCCGATATCGACGCCGTGATGAGCCGCACCGCCCGGCGGCCGATCCCGTCCGGCCGCATCGCGCCGCGCGAGGCGCTGGCCTTCGGGCTGACGCTTTCGGCCTTTTCGGTGGTCATTCTCGGCCTTGCGGTCAACTGGTTCTCGGCCGGCCTGCTCGCCTTCACCATCTTCTTCTATGCCGTCATCTATACGATGTGGCTGAAACGCTCGACGCCGCAGAACATCGTCATCGGCGGCGCCGCCGGCGCTTTCCCGCCCATGCTCGGCTGGGCCTGCGTCACCGGCGGCGTTTCGCTGGACAGCATCATCCTGTTCCTCATCATCTTCCTGTGGACACCGGCGCATTTCTGGGCGCTGGCGCTGTTCAAGATGCGCGATTACGGCGCCGTCGGCATTCCGATGATGCCGAACGTGGTCGGCGAACGCTCCACCAAGAACCAGATGATCGTTTATGCGGTGCTGACCGCGGCCGCGGCCGTCGCGCCTTATTTCACCGGCCTTGCGAGCGCCGGCTACGGCATTTTCGCCGCCGTGCTGAGCGCGATCTTCGTTTACTGTTCGCTCGATGTCCGGCGCATGCCTGAGGGCGACGAGAAGATGCTGCCGGCCAAGAAGATGTTCGCCTATTCGGTGCTTTACCTTTTTGCGATTTTCTCCGGCCTTCTGGCCGATCATTTCGCGCCGGCCCTGAAGGCCGTCATGTCGGGAGTCCTGTGATGGAAACGGTGGAACTGAGCGCGGCGCAGAAAAAATCGAGACGTGGGCGAAACATCGCGCTCGGCGTCCTGCTCGCCGGCCTGGTGGTGCTGTTCTACATCATCACCATCATCAAGATCGGCTCGCACTGACGCGCTGATTGAGGGGAGAGGAGGAGGAGATGGCGAGTATGGAAGCGCAGACGGCAGGGACCGGCAGGCAGCGGGTGAGCAATCGCTCCATCCTCGTGCTTTGTCTCGTGTTTTTCTGCGCCATGATCGGCATGGCCTATGCCGCCGTACCGCTTTATACGCTGTTCTGCCGTGTCACGGGCTATAACGGCACCACCCAGCGCGTCGAGCAATATTCCGACGTCATCCTCGACAAGACCATCAACGTCACCTTCGACGCCAATACGTCGAACGGCCTTAACTGGGATTTCCAGCCGGTCGACAAAAAGGTCACGCCGAAAATCGGCGAAACGGTGCAGGTGACGTTCAAGGCGACGAACCGTTCACCCGTGGCGACCACGGGCACGGCGGTCTTCAACGTCACACCGATGGAAGCCGGCGCCTATTTCAACAAGGTGGAGTGCTTCTGCTTCACCGAAACGACGCTGCAGCCGGGTGAAACGCTGGAGATGCCGGTGGTGTTCTTCGTCGATCCTGACATCGCCACGGCGCGCGAGACCAAGAGCATTCATACTTTAACGCTGTCCTATACGTTTTATCCGGCCAAAACCGAAAAACCGGTTGCGTCCTTGCCGGTAAAGACTTCATCTGGCGAAAGCAAATTGTGAGAGGAGATCTGGCCTTTTATCGAAGGCCGGATCAGGGAAGAGACATTCGGGGATTGTCGCAATGGCAGATACGCATCAAAAGAACCACGACTACCACATTATCGATCCAAGCCCCTGGCCGCTTCTGGCCTCGATCGGCGCCTTCATCCTGACCTTCGGTGGCGTCTGTTACATGCGTTACCTGTCGGGCGGCTCCTTCAAGCTGTTCGGCGCGGAACTGGCCAATCCCTGGCTGTTCTATATCGGCCTCGTCATCGTGCTTTACACCATGTACGCATGGTGGTCCGACACGATCAAGGAAGCCCATGAGGGCAACCACACCCGCGTCGTCTCGCTTCACCTGCGTTACGGCATGATCATGTTCATCGCTTCGGAGGTGATGTTCTTCGTGGCGTGGTTCTGGGCCTATTTCGATGCCAGCCTCTTCCCGCACGAGGCCATTCAGGCGTCGCGCCTCGAATATACCGGCGGGCAATGGCCGCCCAAGGGCATCGAGGTGATCGATCCCTGGCACCTGCCGCTCTACAACACCGTCATTCTGCTGCTGTCCGGCACCTGCGTCACCTGGGCGCACCATGCCCTGCTGCATAATGACCGCAAGGGCCTGATCACCGGTCTGTTGCTCACCGTCGCGCTCGGCGTTCTGTTCTCCACCGTGCAGGTTTACGAATACATGCACGCGCCGTTCGACTTCAAGAATTCGATCTATGGCGCGACCTTCTTCATGGCCACCGGTTTCCACGGTTTCCACGTCTTCGTCGGCACGGTCTTCCTGCTGGTCTGCCTGTTCCGCGCCGTTGGCGGCGGTTTCACGCCCAAGCAGCATTTCGGTTTCGAGGCGGCTGCCTGGTACTGGCACTTCGTTGACGTCGTCTGGCTGTTCCTGTTCTTCGCCATCTATATCTGGGGTGGCTGGGGCGCGCCGCTGCACGGCTGATTGCGTCGGATAGAGGACTGGGTCCGCAGCAAGGCATCCTGTGGAGCGAGCGGGTGCCACGTGTTTCTTCTCCCCGCCGGGGAGAAGGTCGCGGCAGCGGGATGAGGGGGCAAGGTCGGAGATAGATCGAGAGCTGGCCCCCTCATCCGACCCTTCGGGCCACCTTCTCCCCGGCGGGGAGAAGAAACAAGCAGCAAAGCCGAGCGACAGATGACTGCCATGGTTTAGAAGCACGCTTCCAACAGGCTCGCTGTCGTCCTCGGGCTTTGGGCAACTTCGCGGGAGGTCGTCATGTCTGAACCATCAAACGGCAATTTCGCGCCGGTCGATCCCATCAAGGTCGGGCTCAAAGGCTGCTGCCCGCGTTGCGGCAACGGAAGGCTGTTCGACGGCTTTCTGACCATAAAACCCGCCTGCAGCGCCTGCGGGCTGGATTACGGTTTTGCCGATGCGGGCGATGGCCCGGCGGTTTTCGTCATGCTGATCGTCGGTTTTCTGGTCGTCGGGCTGGCGCTCTGGTTCGATCAGCGTTTTGCGCCGCCGGTCTGGGTGCATGTGATGCTGTGGTTGCCGTTTACGGTGATTGTCTCCCTCGTGCTGCTGCGCAAGCTGAAAGGGATCATGATTGCGCTGCAATACCGCAACAATGCAAGCGAAGGCAGGCTTGATCGTGAATGACGTTTCCCACATGAAGGCGGCGGAAAGGCGGGTCTGGTTCGCCGCGCCGCTGGTGCTGCTGGCGCTTGCCATTCTTCTCGGGCTCGGCACCTGGCAGGTGAAGCGTCTATACTGGAAAGAGGCGCTGATTGCCGATATCGAGGAGCGGCGGAGCGCGAGCCCGGCGCCCCTCTCCGACATAGAGGCGATCGCGAAAAGCGGCGGCGATATCGAATATCGCACGGTCAGCCTTTCCGGCACCTTCGATCATGCCCGCGAGCGGCATTTCTTCGCCACCCATCAGGGGCAAACCGGCTATTACATCTATACGCCGCTGACGCTTGCCGATGGCCGCATTCTTTTCGTCAATCGCGGTTTCGTACCCTTCGAGATGAAGGAACCGGCCAAACGGCCCGACGGGCAGGTTGCCGGCGAGGTGACGATCACCGGCCTTTCGCGCGCGCCGCTGGTCGCGAAACCGTCCTCGCTACTGCCTGATAACGATATCGCCAAGAACATCTTCTACTGGAAGGATCTGGCGGCCATGGCCTCCAGCGCCGATATCCCGCCCGACCGGCTGGTCCACCTCTTCGTGGATGCTGACAACGCGCCTAACCCGGGCGGCTGGCCGCAGGGTGGCGTGACGCTGATAGATTTGCCCAACAATCACCTGCAATATGCGATAACGTGGTATGGGTTGGCGGCGGCCCTTGTCATCGTCGCCGGTTTTGCCTATTTCCGGAACGGTAAGGCGCAGGGTGAATAAAGCGCAGCCCGTCCGGTAAGGCAGCTTGTCGGGCAAGGCCATGAAGCACGGCCCAAGGAGCAGGCCAAGGAGCTGGAATGAACATCGCCGTTTCCAAACCCCCTTTGACGATAAGGCTGTGCGGACCGCGCGGCTTTTGCGCGGGCGTGGACCGGGCGATCCAGATCGTCGTGCTGGCGCTGAAGGCCTATGGCGCACCCGTCTATGTCCGCCACGAAATCGTGCATAACCGTTATGTGGTGGAAGGGCTGGAAGCCAAGGGCGCCGTTTTCGTCGAGGAACTGCATGAAATTCCGGCCGAGCACCGCGAGCAGCCGGTGGTTTTCTCGGCCCACGGCGTGCCGAAATCCGTGCCGGAGGATGCGCAGGCGCGTAATCTGTTCTATCTCGATGCCACTTGCCCGCTGGTCTCCAAGGTCCACAAGCAGGCCATGCGCCACCAGCGCCTCGGCCGCCATGTGGTGCTGATTGGCCATGCAGGCCACCCCGAGGTCATCGGCACCATGGGCCAGCTTCCGGAAGGAACGGTCTCGCTGATCGAAACGGTGGAAGACGCCGGCCGTTATGAACCGGCGGACCGCGAAAATCTCGGCTTCGTCACCCAGACGACACTTTCGGTCGATGACACGGCCGGCGTCATCGCCAGGCTGCAGGAACGTTTCCCGGCCATTCAGGCGCCCGCCGCCGACAGCATCTGTTACGCAACCACCAACCGTCAGGATGCGGTGAAGCAGGCGGCCCCCGGCTGCGACCTCTTCATCGTCGTCGGCGCGCCCAATTCCTCCAATTCCAAGCGGCTTGTGGAAGTGGCCCTGCGGGCCGGTGCACAGCGCTCCGTGCTGGTGCAGCGGGCCTCGGAAATCGACTGGAATGAAATCGGCAATATCCGCACCGTCGGCCTTTCGGCCGGTGCATCCGCACCGGAGGTCATCGTCGATGAGATCATCGAGGCCTTCAAGGCGCGTTTCGATACGACGCTCGATCTCGCCGTGACGGTGGAGGAAACGGAACATTTCCTCGTCAATCGCGAGCTGCGCAGCATCGAGCTGACGACGGACGACATGGCTTTCGTGAACGGCAATGCCAATGATGCGCTGCCGCCGAAAACCGCCGCCGGTATCTGAAGCGGGATGGCGCTGAATGCGGGCGGTTTCCGTCCCACCTGCGTCATCTCCACCCGAGATTTCCACTCCATCCTTCATCAAGAGATTTGAAATTGGCAGTTTATACGGACATCACCGAAGATGATCTGAGGAATTTCCTCACGCAATATGACGTCGGCAGCCTCACCTCCTACAAGGGCATTGCCGAAGGCGTCGAAAACTCCAATTTCCTGCTGCATACGACCAAAGACCCGCTGATTCTCACGCTTTATGAAAAGCGCGTGGAGAAATCCGATCTGCCCTTCTTCCTTGGCCTCATGCAGCATCTGGCCGCCAAGGGCCTGTCCTGCCCCTTGCCGCTGCCGCGCAAGGATGGCGAGTTGCTGGGAGAGCTGTCGGGCCGGCCGGCGGCGCTCATCTCCTTTCTCGAGGGCATGTGGCTGAGAAAGCCGGAAGCGAAACATTGCCGCGAAGTCGGCAAGGCGCTCGCCGCCACGCATCTGGCTGGCGAGGGGTTCGAGATCAAGCGGCCGAACGCGCTTTCCGTCGAAGGCTGGAAGGTGCTTTGGGACAAGTCCGAAGCGCGCGCCGACGAGGTGGAGAAGGGCCTGAAAGACGAGATTCGCCCGGAAATCGATTATCTCGCCGCCCATTGGCCGAAGGATCTGCCCGCCGGCGTCATCCATGCCGATCTGTTCCAGGACAATGTGTTCTTCCTCGGCGATGAACTATCCGGCCTGATCGACTTTTATTTCGCCTGCAACGACCTGCTCGCTTATGACGTGTCGATCTGCCTCAATGCCTGGTGCTTCGAAAAGGATGGCGCTTACAACGTCACCAAGGGCAAGGCGCTGCTGGAAGGTTACCAGTCGGTGCGCCCATTGAGCGCAGCGGAGCTTGAGGCCCTGCCGCTTCTGGCGCGCGGTTCGGCGTTGCGTTTCTTCCTCACCCGCCTCTATGACTGGCTGACGACGCCGGAAGGCGCGCTGGTGGTCAAGAAGGACCCGCTGGAATATCTGCGCAAGCTGCGGTTCCACCGTTCCATCGCCACTGTCGCCGAATATGGGCTGGCGGGCGAATGAAACATGTCGATATTTTCACCGATGGCGCCTGCTCCGGCAATCCCGGTCCCGGCGGCTGGGGCGCCGTGCTGCGTTACGGCGAAGTGGAGAAGGAACTCTCCGGCGGCGAGGCCGAGACCACCAATAACCGCATGGAACTGCTGGCGGCGATCTCAGCACTCAATGCGCTGAAAAGCCCCTGCGAGGTCGATCTTTATACCGACAGCTCCTATGTGAAGGACGGCATCACCAAGTGGATTTTCGGCTGGAAAAAGAAGGGCTGGAAAACCGCCGATAACAAGCCGGTCAAGAACGTTGAACTATGGCAGGCGCTGGAAGCGGCGCAGCAACGCCATAAGGTCACCCTGCACTGGGTCAAGGGCCATGCCGGCCACCCGGAAAACGAGCGCGCCGACGAGTTGGCGCGAAAGGGCATGGAGCCCTTCAAACGGCGGTAATGGAAGCCTGCTCTATTTCGGACCGGGCAAATCCGCGCTGGCGGCCCCGTTATCGGGGGTTGTGAAAACCGAAACCCGACCTATCTTGTCGTCAAGGGGCGCTCCGGTAGCGCTCAACGGAGGAGAGAAATCCGGATGATCCTGCATTGTGTATTTCTACGCTTCAAGGCTGCAACGGCCTCTTCTGAAAAACACGCAATATTTGAGGCGATTGCCGCCCTGAAGGATGTGATACCCGGCATCATCGATGTGAAATACGGCCAGAATGTCTCACCCGAAGGGCTGAATGGCGGTTTTGTCGACGGTTTCATCGTGACGCTGGAAAGCCCCGAGGCCCGCGACGACTATCTCGCCCATCCCAAGCACATGGAAGTGGGGGAACGTCTCGTGTCGCTCACCGATGGCGGTCTCGCCGGGCTTCTGGTGTTCGATATGAATGTTTGAGAGAGCGGCTTCTCGTCGCTCTCTTCCGTCATGCTCGGGCCTGTCCCGAGCATCTGCAACGTCTCGATTGAATTGGACGTGATTAGATCCTCGGCACAGGGCCGAGGATGACGTCTCATCTAGGGCCAAGAGGCCTTCTTCTTAACGTCAAAGCTGCTCGATCATCGCCGCAGCGGCCGAAACCGTTGCCTGGCCGGGGTTTTCTTCCACGTTGAGCGACTTCACCACACCATCTTCCACCAGCATCGAATAACGCTTGGAGCGCACGCCGAGGCCGCCGGCGGAAAGATCGGCGTCGAGGCCGAGCGCCTTGGTGAAAGCGGCGTCCCAGTCGGCGAGGAAGTGGATTTTGCCCTGACCGCCGGAGGATTGCGCCCATGCGCCCATCACGTGCCAGTCGTTGACGGCGACGACGGCGATATCGTCAACGCCCTTGGAAAGAATGGTGTCGCGGTTTTCGAGATAGCCCGGCAGATGGTTCAGTGAGCAGGTGGGGGTGAAAGCGCCGGGAACGGCGAAGAGAACCACCTTCTTGCCGCCGAAAAGCGCGTCCGTGGTGGTTTCCACCGGGCCATCGGCCGTCTTTTCCTTGAAAGTTGCGGAAGGCAGTTTTTCGCCGATCTTGATGGTCATGTCCGTGCTCCTGTAGCCGTTCGGTTCGCGCGACTATAGAGCAACCAAATGAAACGTGTCATGCGGTTTTCGCAGGAAATTCCATTGCAGACGCGGCCGCTCAAACGTGACCGCCGAACCGATCAGGGCTTTGGAAAATTCAGCATCGTTTCCATGGCCCGGTCGCCGGATTTGACCAGGATAGGCCAGCTATTGCCCTGCACCTGATAGGTTTTCGGCAGGCCCTTGATGTTCATGTAGAAGGAGAGCTTGCGCTTGTCGCGCACCAGGTTCTGCGGCTCGTAATAGGCAAAGCCAGAGGGGCCGGCAATGAAGATTTCGGTCTCCTTCGGCGCGTTTTCCGGAAGCTGCAATTGCACGCCGAGCATGGTCTTGTCGGGCGTGATGTGGAAATCGATCACCTTGAAATCGTCGGATGCCGCCTCGGGCAGCGTTTCGCGTGCCTCCTCCAGCAATCGCCGTTCCTCGCGGTCGTCATCGCCCGCATTGCCGCGCTCGATTGAAAACTTCGCCTCGAAGGGAATGCAGATGTTCTGGCACACGCCGATGAAGGCGGTGAGATCGATTTTCCCGCCTGCCGCCGGGTCGGCGGCTTTCAGCTGAAACGGAAGGCTGACGGCGTGGTCATAGCCGATATCGGTGATGTCGCCGTTTTCGATCAGCTTCGGAACCGGATAGGCCATGGTGGTGAGCGTTGCGCCGCTTGCCGGATCGGGCGTGATCTGCGGCGGTATGCCCGCTTCGCCCGGTTCGCGCCAATAGGTGATCCAGCCGTCCTTCGGCTCGATCTGCAGCACGCCGCGCACCACGCCGTCGGCATCCATGGCAAGGCTCGCCACGCGCATCTGGCCGCCTTCGCTTCTCGCCCAGTCGGTAATCTCGGCCTGGGCGGCTTCAGCACCGCCAAGTAGGGCGGCAAATGCCGCTGCAAAACGGAAATGTGAAAATCGAAAGAATATTCTGGCGCTCATGCTTTCCGTCTAACCCAACATCGCCCGGCGGACCAGTTACGAATTCGTGCGGTTCATCATTTTCGGTTGATTGATCGGGCGCTATGCCGCATCCTGTCCTTTGTCGAAGTGCGAACGCCGTTTTCCGTTAAACGACGGAATGCGGTCTGCTGGAGGCGCCGGTGAGCTTTTCAACCCTGATGGACAAACGCGAACGTGGCTTTCTCGATGGTCAGTTCCTCATCGCGATGCCGGGGCTGGACGACGGCAATTTTGCCCGTTCGGTGATCTATATCTGCGCCCATTCGGATGCCGGCGCCATGGGCTTCATCATCAACCGGCCGCAGCAGATCACGTTTACGGATATTCTGCTGCACCTGAAGCTGGTAGACAGCAACGACGCCATCATGCTGCCCAACCGCACCCGCGAATTCCCGATCCAGTGCGGCGGCCCGGTGGAATCCGGCCGGGGTTTCGTGCTGCATTCGGATGATTATTTAAGCGAATCCAGCATTCCAGTCAGCGATGACATTTCGCTGACGGCAACGCTCGATATCGTTCGCGCCATCTCCAACGGCCGCGGTCCGCAAAGGGCCACCATGATGCTCGGTTATGCCGGCTGGGGTCCGGGCCAGCTCGAAAACGAGATCGCCAATAATGGCTGGCTGAATTGCCCCGCTGCGGAAGAGCTGATCTTCGACCGGGGGCTGGACAATAAATACGAGCGGGCGCTGGCGCTCATGGGCGTCGATGCGCGCATGCTTTCGACGGATGCCGGGCACGCCTGAGCCCCTGCATATTCCCGCCCGTTTTGGCTGGAACCAAATCCCGACCCCTGACGTTACTCACCCGGAAAGCCGGACAGAAAGTACGGCTCAACAAGGGAGTAGTATTATGGGTAGCACATCTGACAAGATCGCCGGTAAAGCCAATGAAGTTGCTGGCAAAGTGAAGAAGAACGTCGGCGAAGCGACGGGCAATAATGAATTGCGCGCCAAGGGTGCTGCCCAGGAAGCCAAGGGCAAGGTACAGACCAGCGTTGGCAAGGCGAAAGACGCCGTCAAGGGCGCCGTCGACCGCATGTAATGCCGTCTGACGGTGTCGCGCCTCTTTCGATGCGGCGCTTCGGAGCGCATGTGTAACAGCACATGCGCTCTTGTCGTCTGGGATGTTCCGAAGGCGGTCGCCCGTTACGCCCTTCATAGTGGCCACCGTAGGCGACCGTTGCCAATCATTGATGCTCCTGCGCTCCGGGCTTACCCCCCTCTGTCCTGCCGGACATCTCCCCCTCAAGGGGGGAGATCGACCTGAGGCGAGGTCTCGCCCATCTCGATGCTTGAGAATGGAGTGGTGGAAGAGCGTCTTGCCGATCTCCCCCCTTGAGGGGGAGATGTCCGGCAGGACAGAGGGGGGTAAGCCCGGAGCGCAGGAGCGTCAATGATTTTCAGCTGTCGTCTACGGTGCATGTTGGCATCGTATGTTTCCTCCATCCACCCGATCCATCGCAAGGGTTTCATCGATGAAGCTTTTTTCCTGCGCATCCTGCGGCCAGCCGGTCCATTTCGACAATCGTTTCTGCGTTTCCTGCGGTCATCGTCTGGCCTTCGTGCCGGAGCGGCTTTCCATGGAGGCGCTGGCGCCTGCGGGTGAGCCGAACTGGCAGATCGTCGCGGACCCGCAAAAACAGGTGCGGTTTTGTGCCAATGAAGTGAACGATATCTGCAACTGGTCAGTGCCGGCGCAAAGCGACAGCGCTTTCTGCCCGGCCTGCAGCCACAACCGCCTGGTGCCGGATATCGCGACGGATGAGGGCATCGCCCAATGGCGTCGCATCAGCCAGGCGCAGCGGCATCTGTTTTATTCGATCCTGCGGCTCGGCCTGCCGCATCCCAATCGCGATGCCGATCCCGCCGGTGGGCTGGTCTTCGATTTTCTGGTGGACGAGGTGGCGCCTGACGGTTCCGTCATTCCCGCCATGACCGGTCACGATGAGGGCCTTATCGCCATCCGCGCCGCGGAAGCCGACGATGCCACCCGCGAACAGGTCCGCGCCAACATGAACGAGCCTTACCGCACCATGCTCGGCCATTTCCGCCACGAGGTGGGGCACTTCATCTGGAACAAGCTGGTACGGGATGAAAACCGCCTGCAGGCCTGCCGCGCCGTCTTCGGCGACGACAGCGAGGATTATGGCGCCGCGCTGCAACGCAACTACGAAGAGGGACCGCGTCCCGACTGGCAGGAAAGCTTCATAAGCTCTTACGCCTCAGTCCACCCCTGGGAAGATTTCGCCGAGTGTTTCGCCCATTATCTGCATATCGTCGATACGCTGGAGACGGCGCGCGCCTTCGGCGTGGCCATCGATCCCGATGGGCATGAAGAAATGGCGGCGGAGGTGACTTTCGATCCCTACAATGCCCGCAGCGCCGCACAACTCGTCAAAGCCTGGATTCCGCTCAGCGTCGCGATCAATTCTATCCAGCGCAGCATGGGGGAGGCGGACCTCTATCCCTTCGTGCTGACACCGCCGGTGGTGGTGAAGATGGAATTCATTCACGACCTCCTGCATGGGAGGGTGGTGGCGGATGCACAGCCGGCGATGGTGGTTCAGTAAATATTCGACGTGAGGTTTGAAAAATCCGAGACGTTCCGGGGAGCATTAGCCCTCTCCGTCGTCATCCTCGGGCTTGTGTGGAGGATTTGTGGTTTACTGGATGCATCAGCCGGGTTTGCGATGCCCGGCTGATGCATCCAGTAAACCACAAATCCTCCACACAAGCCCGAGGATGACGTGGAATTTGAGGAGGAGACTGCGCCCCCTCGCTTTCATGTACCGCAATACTCCGCTTACGAAGCCCGCTTCGTCGGCTGGAACCGTTCCCGCAGAAGCTTCAGTGCCGCATCGCCCGAAACCGGGGTGCCGAACAGGAAGCTCTGGCCGAAATGGCAGTTCATGCGCGCCAGTTCGGCAGCATCCTCGGGCGTCTCGATGCCTTCCGCCACGACCTGCATGTCGAGCGCCCGCGCCATGGCGATGACGGAGCGCAGGAGCACGTTGCGTTTGTCGCTGGTATTGGCCACCAGCGCCTTGTCGAGCTTGATCGTGTCGAAGGGGAAGCGGGTGAGATAGGCGAGCGACGAATAGCCGGTGCCGAAATCGTCCATGGCGAGGCTTAAGCCCGTTTCCTTGAGCTTTGAAAGCACCAGCCGCGCCTGCTCCGGGTTTTCCATGACCACGGATTCCGTCAGTTCCAGCTTCAACTGCTGCGGATTGCAACGGGTGCGGGTCAGCATGCCGCGCACGTCGTTGTACAATTCATTGTTCAGCAGCTGCGCGCTGGAAATATTGACGGAAATGAAGATCGGCATCTTCTCTGTGGCGTGCTGCCAGTCCATCAGATCGGTCGCCGCCCGTTCCAGCGCGAACATGCCAAGCGGCTCGATCAGGCCGGAGGCCTCCGCAATCGGAATGAACTCGCTCGGCGGAATATTGCCGCGCTTGGGGTGCTCCCACCGCATCAGCGCTTCGAAACCGGCCAGCTCCCCATCGTCGAGCTTGACGATCGGCTGGTAGGCCAGCGACAGCTCCTTGCGCTCGATGGCGCGGCGAAGGTCGCTTTCCATCTGCAGCCGGTCGGTGCCTGATGTGCGGAAGGCGGGGCGGAAGGGCTCGACGCGGTTGCCGCCAGCGCGCTTGGCGCGATACATGGCGAGTTCCGCATCGCTCAAGAGTCCGGCCGCACTTTCCTGCTGGTCGATCCACGAAACGAGGCCGATGGAGGCGGTGAGGATGATTTCGCGATTGGCGAAATTGATCGGCACCATGATCGCCTTGTTCACCGCATCGGCGAAATCGGCCACACGCTGCGGATCGCGCTCCGAGGTCAGGATCAGGCCGAACTCATCGCCGCCAAGACGCGCCAGCGTATCCTGCGGTTTCAAAAGACGGCGCAGACGACGGGTCAGCGCAATGAGGATATTGTCGCCGGCAGCGATGCCCAGCGTATCGTTGACCAGCTTGTAACGGTCGATATCGATCGCCATTACCGTCGGGCGCACGCCCTCGCTATCGGGCGAGAGGTTGAGGATCGATTGCAGGCGATCGAGGAAGACCTGCCGGTTCGGAAGCCCGGTCAGATTGTCGTTCATCGCATCCTGAAGCAGCCGCTCGACGGAATTCTTCTGCTCGGTAATATCGGTGATGGTGCCGACGCAGCGGATGATTTCGCCGTTGGAGCCGAGAACCGGGCGGGCGCGGATTTGCAGCCAGTGGAAATGACCGTCTTCGGCGCGAATACGGAATTCGTGGTTGAGGCGGCCCTTGCGATGGTCAAGCAGCACGTCGAGCGTCGCCTTGAACCGGTCGCGGTCATCAGGGTGCAGGCGCGGCAGCCAGTTGCGTGCCGCACCGTGCATGGCGCCGGGTTCCAGCCCCAGCCGGTTGGAAATGTCGGGCGTGGTGACGATACGGTCACGCGTCACATCCCAGTCCCAGACGGTATCGCCGCTGCCCGTAAGGGCCAGCGACTGGCGTTCGAGGTCGGAGAACAGACCCTGCTGATAGGCGCTGCCGGCAAAGGCGTGCTGGATGACGGTAAAGCCGATCAGCAGCACGATCAGCACCAGCCCGCCGCCGAGGGCCGGCTGCACGATGTCGTTGTCCAGTTGCCCCGTCACCGTCAGCCAGCTGCCGAACAGCCAGACGAGGATCAACGCCCAGGAGGGCACGAGCAAAATCGCCCGGTCATATTTGTTGAAACCGAGATAGACGATAAGTGCGATGCCCGCCGTTGCGGTGAGCGCGAAGGACACGCGGGCAATGCCGGAGGCGACCGAGGGATCGTAGATCGCCACACCGAACAGCAGCGCCAGACCCACCACCCAGGCAAAGGTCGCATAACCCAGATGCGCATGCCATCGGTTGAGATTGAGATAGGTGAACAGGAAGACCACGAAGCTGGAGGCGAGCGCCACTTCCGCGCCCGCCCTCCATATTCGCTGATCGCTTGAGGTGACGGTGATGAGCTTTTCGAGGAAGCCGAAATCGACGCATATATAGGCGAGCACCGCCCATGCGAGCGCGGCCGAGGCCGGCAGAACGGAGGTTCCCTTGACCACGAACAGGATGGTGAGCAGCACGGCGAGCAGGCCGGCAATGCCAAGCACGATGCCGCGATAGAGCGTAAACGCGTTGATCGTGTCCTTGTAGGCCTCCGGCTCCCACAGATAAAGCTGCGGCAGCTGCGGCGTGGAAAGCTCGGCGACGAAGGTGATGACGGAGCCGGGGTTGAGCGTGATGCGGAACACGTCGGCATCCGGGCTCGGCTGCCGGTCAAGCGCAAAGCCCTCACTCGGCGTAATCGCCATGATGCGCTGCGAGCCGAGATCGGGCCAGAACAGCTTGGAATTGACGAGGCGGAAATGCGGCGCGACGATCACGCGCTCCAGCTGCTCTTCGGAGACGTTGGCGAGTGCGAAAACCGCCCAGTCGCCCTGATGGTCGGTGGAGCTGGCGCGCACCTCGATACGGCGGCGAATGCCGTCGGGGCCGGGCGCGGTCGAGACCTGAAAGGCTTCGCCCTGATTGGCATAGATATCGGTGGTGGCCGTCAGGTCGAGCGCCGTGTCGTCACGGGAAATCTTCACCGGCTCGAAGGCGTAGGAATAGGAAGAGAAAAGCAGGAAAAGCAGGAAAAACGGCGCAGCCAGCGCGATTGCCGCCAGACGTTTCGCAAGGCAAGGCGCAGTGTGATTGTAGGTCATGTATCGTACTTCGTTCCGCCGGAGCTTTGCTTGTCGGCAAGAAGGGAAAACATCATATGATCCCGCCATTGGCCATTGATTTTCAGATATTCCCGCAGGAGGCCTTCCCGCTGGAACCCGGCATTTTCGAGAAGCCGGATGCTTTTGAAGTTTTCCGGAATACAGGCTGCCTCGATACGGTGCAACTGAAGTCCGTTAAAGATGTATGGTATTACCAATTTTAATGCGGCAGACATATGGCCTTGGGCGGCGTGCCGCTCGCCGATCCAGTATCCGATCATGCAGCTTTGCGCCGCACCCCGGCGGATGTAACCGATGGTGATGCCGCCGACCAGCAGCGTCTCTTTCTCGAATAGCAGGAAGGAAACGGCGGTGCCGGAGGAAAATTCCTGGCCGTTGCGCACCACGCGCATGCGGAAGGCGCCTTCCGTCAGCTCGTCCGGCCGCCAGGTCGGCTCCCAGGGCTGAAGAAACTGCCGGCTTTCGGAGCGCAGCACGTGCCATTGCTTGAAATCGCCGTAGCGCGGCAGTCTGAGAAGGTGATTGGCGCTGCGCAGTTCAGGCGTGTCGCTATGTCGGGAAAGAAAACGCAGCATTCACGATCCCTGTGCGGCAGACATCGCCATCCGCGAGCGGGATGGCGAAAAAGATGAGCGGTCTTCGCCTTTAAATCCCGCTCTCATATCGGTTTATCCGTTCGCCTTTATCCTTGGGGGCTGCTGCGCGGAAAGCGCCGCAGTGATGTCGGAAAGAGGCGGCAGATGTTCGAGCGGGCCAATTGCGGACAATGTCGGAACTGTATCGAAAAACAGCCGTCCCGCAAGATCGGTCAGGCGCGCGCGGGTGATGTCGCCAAGCCTCTCCATCATCTCTTCATTGGGGATGGGTCGACCGTAAAGCATCATCTGCCGGGCCATCTGGCCGGCGCGGGCGGCCGGGCTTTCCTGACCCATCAGCAATTGCGCGCGAATCTGCGCCCGGGCGCGGTCGATTTCTTCCTGATGGATGGTCTGCGAGGACTTGCGAAGTTCCTCCAGAATGACGGGCACCAGTTCCGGCAGGTCGTTGCCGCCGGTGGCCGCATGCACGCCGAAGATGCCGGTATCGGAAAAGCCCCAGTGGAATGCATAGACCGAATAGCACAGGCCGCGATATTCGCGCACTTCCTGGAACAGGCGGGAGGACATGCCGCCGCCCAGTATATTGGCGAGAATCTGCGAACAATAGAAATCGCGGGCATGATAGGCCTTGCCCTCGAAGCCGAGGAGCACCTGCGCATCCATCAGGTCGCGGGTCTCGCGGATTTCCCCGCCGGTATAGATAGCCTTTTCGAGCACCGGCGTGGCGACGGGCAATTGCGGCAGCGAGGCGAAACGTTCTTCCACCTGCTTCACGAAGCTCTCGTGATCGACAGCGCCTGCCGCCACGACGAAGATGCGGTCCGTCGTGTAGTTGCGGGCGAGATAATGCCTGATCTGGCCGGTGGTGAAGGATTGAACGGTGTCCGGCGTGCCGAGGATCGGGCGGCCGATGGTCTGGTCGCGATAGGCGACACCGGAGAAATTGTCGAAGATCACGTCGTCGGGCGTATCGGTCGCAGCGCCGATTTCCTGCAGGATGACGTTTTTCTCCCGCTCTAGCTCGTCTTCGTCGAACAGCGATTCCGTCAGGATGTCGGCAAGGATATCGACGGCGAGGGGGACGTGGTCTTTCAGGACGCGGGCGTAATAGGAGGTCGTTTCCGTCGATGTCGCGGCGTTGACTTCGCCGCCGACATTTTCGATTTCTTCGGCGATCTGCCGGGCGGTGCGGCGCGCCGTGCCCTTGAAAGCCATATGTTCGAGAAGATGGGCGATGCCGTGTTCGGCAGTCGTCTCGTTGCGGGAACCGGATTTGATCCACACCCCAAGAGCGACGCTTTCGAGATGCGGCATTTTTTCCGTCACAACGGTCAACCCGGACGAAAGCCGGGTCACATTTACTCTCATACTCAACGTCTTTCCGCGTCTCTATTTGCCGGCGCGTGCGTGCTTGCCGATGAAGGTTTCCACGGCTTTGAGCTCCGCATCCAGAATGTCGAAACGCTCCTCCCGGTTCATAATGTCAGCTAACCATACTGGAAGCGCAGGCTCGATTGCGCAAGCGGATTTTACAGCGGCCGGGAATTTAGCCGGGTGAGCGGTCGACAGAACCACCATCGGGCTTGACGCCTTTTCATGCTTTTCCGCCACGAAAACGCCGGTCGCCGTATGCGGGTCGATCAGGTAGCCGGTTTTCTCAAGCGTGTCGCGGATCGTTGCCGCCACCTGCTTTTCGGTGGCGCGGCCGGCGCGGAAATCCTTCTTGATGAATTTCAGCGCGTGCGGCGGAATTTCAAAGGATCCCGACTGCTTGAGGCCGTCCATCGATGCCTTTACCGCAGCGGAATCACGGCCATAGGCTTCGAACAGCAGCCGCTCGAAGTTGGACGAGATCTGGATGTCCATCGAAGGCGAGGTGGTCGGCTTGACGCCGCGCATCTCGTAGCGGCCGGTCTTCAGCGTGCGCGCCAGAATGTCGTTGTCATTGGTGGCGATGACGAGCTTGTCGATCGGCAGGCCCATCTTCTTGGCGACGTAACCGGCGAAGATATCGCCGAAATTGCCGGTCGGAACGGTGAAGGAAATCTTCCGGTCGGGGCCGCCGAGCGAGAGAGACGCGGTGAAATAATAGACCACCTGCGCCATGATGCGCGCCCAGTTGATGGAGTTGACGCCGGAAAGCTTCACGCCGTCGCGGAACTTCACGTCGTTGAACATCTCCTTCACCAGCGTCTGGCAATCGTCGAAATTGCCGTTGATCGCCAGCGCATGCACGTTGGAAGCGGTCGAGGTCGTCATCTGGCGCTGCTGCACCGGCGAGACCTTGCCGTTCGGGAAAAGGATGAAGATATCGGTGCGCTCGCGGCCGGCAAAGGCGTCGATGGCCGCACCACCGGTATCGCCCGAGGTGGCGCCGACAATGGTGGCGCGCTCGCCGCGTTCGGAAAGCGTATAGTCCATCAGGCGGGCGAGAAGCTGCATCGCCACGTCCTTGAAGGCGAGCGTGGTGCCGTGGAAAAGCTCGAGAACGAAGGTGTTAGGTCCGGTCTGCGTCAGCGGCACGACGGCAGGATGGCGGAAGGTCGCATAGGCGTCGTCGATCATCGCCTTGAACTTGTCTGCCGGAATCTCGCCGCCGGTGAAACGGTAGAGAACCTCGAAGGCGACGTCCTGATAGGACTTGCCGCGCAGGTTGCGGATTTCCTTCTTCGACATGGAAGGCCATTTGCGCGGAACGTAAAGCCCGCCGTCACGGCCAAGGCCCGCCAGAAGCGCGTCGCAAAAACCAAGCGAAGGGGCCGCACCCCTGGTCGATACATATTCCACGAGATAGTCCCTTATCCGTTACCGATGCGATCGGCGTCTTTGTCCGCAGCGTCTCACCGGAATGAGGCGATTGGCGAGCTAATGAAGGGCTTTTCTGAAAATTCAAGCAAAACCGAACATGCCAATCGATTTTTTCCGGCGTCGCTGCTATAGACCATCGCCAACCTGGGTGAAAGGTCAATAAACAGCGTCTCCGGTTCTGTTCCGGGACAAGGGAGAGGATTTAGAAGAGTGTCAGGGAATTTCTTGCGTTTGTCCGCCGCGATGTCGCTTCTCGTCGTTGTTGCAGGATGCAATTCCTCCAACCCGTCGGACTCGCTTGCCGTCAACCCGCCGGCGGCGCAGGCCGCACCGACGGCTGCCGTGGTTCAGGCCAATTGCCCGGCCGTGACGGTTCTCGATGCCAACGCCGTTCATCGCGTCTATGCCGGCGGCGCCAAGGACGATCCGCAGAAACTCGCCTATCAGGTCTCGCTGTCCGATACGACGCGTTCGTGCACCGCCAATGAATCGACGCTGACAGTAAACGTGCTGGCCCAGGGCCGCCTCGTTCCCGGCCCGATGGCCAAGCCCGGCCGCGTGACCGTGCCGATCCGCGTGACGGTGAAGGACGGCGACGGCGAGATTTACGGTGAAACCACCGCCTTCGCCATCGATGTTCCGGCAGGCGGGGCCGGCACGCAGTTCATCTTCAACAACGACCACGTCGCCATCCCCAACGGACCGGGCGGCGCACCGAAGTCTGTCAGCGTCTTCATCGGCTTCGCCGAGCAGGGCGCAAAGGCCAAGACCAAGCGCCGGTGATTTGACGGGCTAGATGTAAAAACCGGGGGCTGCTTTTGCGGGCTCCGGTCAGATCGCGGACAAACCATTCCTCACGCGCGACGTCATCCTCGGGCTTGTCCCGAGGATCCAAACACGTATCGTAAAACCAAACCGTTGCAGATGCTCGGGACAGGCCCGAGCATGACGAAGCGGCGTTTGTGACAAAGCCACAGATTAAAAAGCGCCTTCCCACTCCGCCATTGCCGCAATCACGGCCGGCAGGTCCTGCATGCGCGAGATCACGGTTTCCGCGCCCGCATCCGTCAGCCGGTCGGCGTGGCTCGGATAGGTGTGGGATGCGCCGGTGAAGCCGATGACGCGCATGCCGGCGGCTCTTGCGCCATGGATGCCGTGCATGGAATCCTCGACCACGACCACGCGGTCGGGGGAAACGCCGAATTGCGCCGCGCCGTGCAGGAAGATGTCGGGCTTCGGCTTCACGCGGTCGGCTCCAAGGTCCTTGGCGGAATAGATATGCGGCGCGAAATAGGGCTTCAGGCCCACCTTCGTCAGCATCATGTCGAGGCGGTGGCTCGATGAGTTCGAGCAGATGCAACGCGGCGTGGTCAGGCGCGACAGGGCGAATTTCACGCCCTCGATGATCTTCACGTCGCGTTCCAGCCGCATGTCGAGCAGCTTTTCCGACTTGTCGAGCAGCGAGGCGGAGAGCGGAATGCTGGCTTCGCTTTCCACCTGCAGAAGAATGTTCTTCCAGGTCATGCCGGCGAAACGTTCGCCCATTTCCTCGACGGAGATCGGATATCCGGCTTCGGTCAAGAGGCGGGATTCCACCTGCGCCGCGATGATTTCGGAATCGACCAGAACGCCGTCACAGTCGAAAATAATGAGGTCGAAGCCGCTCATGGGCGCTCCCTGTATCGGATTTGGCTGGAAGAAAATGATGCCGGGCTTTTAGACCATGTCCGCGCCAAGCTCAACCGGCTCGCCCGCAAAGGTCGGTCCCATCAGGCTCATAGCTCGGTCGGCCCGTGTAAGCGACTGTGCCGCCTCGAATATTTGGTTTGGCGTCCCTCTTTCGCGCAAAAACCGCTACACACGGCCGCGCCATATGCGTTATGGGATGTTATGCCCAAGACAGTGAAAAATACGCCCGAAGACACCATTGCCGCGCGCATCAGCCGCACGCTCGCCGACCGCATCGTTCGCGGTGAGCTGTCGCCGGGCGAAAGGTTGCGGCAGGATCACATCGCCGCCGAATTCGGCGCGTCGCATGTGCCGGTGCGCGAGGCATTCCGCCGGCTGGAAGCGCAGGGGCTTGCCGCCAGCATTCCGCGCCGGGGTGTCCGGGTGGCGGATTTCGGCCTTGACGATGTGCGCGAGGTGGCGGAAATGCGCGCCGCCCTTGAGGTCCTGGCGCTGCGCCACGCCATTCCCAACATGACGCCCACCATTCTCGACCAGGCGGAGGCGGCGACGCTCGAAGGCGACAGCGCCGTCGACGTGCAGCATTGGGAGGAGGCCAACCGCCGCTTCCATCGTCTCATCACCGCGCCCTGCAACATGCCGCGCCTGATGGAGGCGATCGACGGGTTGCATGCGGCGAGCGCCCGCTTCCTCTTTTCCGCCTGGCGTGCCGGCTGGGAGCGCCGTACCGATACCGATCACCGCGCGATCATCGATGCGCTGCGCGGCGGCCGCGCCGAAGAGGCGGTGCGTATCCTCGACGGACATGTGCAATGGATCGGCCGCAAGGCGATCCGCACCTCGTCCGGCTCGGTGCGCGACGCCTTCGCTATCGTTGGATAGGGCGGGCCCGTGACCGTTCGCCTCCGGCCCCACCATCTTCTCTGTATGCTTACTTACGTGGGCAAGGGATATACGTCCGGTTTCGTCGAAAATTACGACCGTGTCGCCGCCCGCCTGAATGCCGGCGAGGAGGATATCGAGCTGGTGGATGGTCCGGACGATATTTGCGAAGGCCTGTTGTGTGAAAGCCATGCCCACTGTTTCAACGAAGGCGTGGTGCAGCGGGACGAGACGGCCCGCCTTTCGGTGTCAGCGCTTTTGGGCGAGACACTGACCGCCGGCAAGAAGCTGCAGGCGACGCCCGACTTTCTCGCGAAGATGCGTCTGGCTTTCGCCGCAGGCGAGATCAGGCCGGCCTGTCGAGGCTGTCAGTGGATAAGGCTGTGCGACCGTATCGCGGCGTCAGGCTTCGCAGGCGTGAAAATCGGAGAACGTCCGGAGCCTCCGGCCGGGCGGCGGCCGAGGCCTACTGCGGCACATCCGTCTCGGTTCTCTCGGCGGCCTTGACCGTCGCCTTGATCTCCTTCGGCTCGCGGCCGGATTTCTTGTCGTAGCTCACCTTCACCGAATATTCGCCGGGATGCAGGGTTTCCTGATGCTGCGTGCCGTAACGGCCGGAAATCTCCTTCTGCGTGCCCTGAAGATCCTTTGTGGTTTCAACGATATCGATCCGTTCCGCACCGGGCGCCTTGATGGCGAGAACGCCCGCATCGAGATCGAGGGTGATTTCGGTTCGTTTTCCGGCAGTTACGGTGAATGGTTGTTCCACCGTCACCTTGCCCAGACGCGCGCGCATGACGAAGTCACCAGCGGGCATTTCCATGATCTTGCCGGTGCCGTAAATGCCGTTGATGGTCTCACGCGTGCCATCCAGCGTTTCCCTGGCCGACATCGCTTCGAAGCGGATATCGTCCGTTTCCACCGCCCTGCCGCCTTCCGCATAAACGGCCTTGGCGATCACCACGCCGCTTGGAATGACCAGCTCGTGGCTGATCTTCTCGCCCGCCTTGATGGCAAGCTTCTCCTCAGCCCGCGCCGGGCCGATTCTGCCGGTGAGGACGACGTCTCCCGCCGGCACGAAGACGGTATTCTGGCCATAGACGCTGTCCTTGAAGTCGCCCTTGGTGATTTCCGTCTTCGCCTGCGTTTCCACATCGCCGCCGGCGCTGCGTTTCGGCACGACGGTCAATTCCGCAGCATCAAAATTCACCTTCGGCCTCGCGACGCTTCCGTCCTTCACCTCGAATGACACTTCGCGGGTCACATTGCCCAGCGCCGCCACCCCGACATATTTGCCCGCCGGCAGTTTCGCCTCGAAGGTGGCGTCATAGGAACCGCCGGCATTGTCGTCGGTCCGCCCGCCGGAGCGGTCTGCCTTGTAGAAATCCCACCGCACCCTGTCGCTGTTGCCGAGCGACGGGCCGCCATCGAACAGGACCGCATCGGTGACGACGTTATATTGCGGGGCCGGTTGCTGCGCCTGCGATGGCGCCGGCAGCGCCGTTGCGAAAAGTGCGGCGCAGACGACATTCATGGAAAGAGAAGCCATTTTCATCACGGACCCCATTGCGGATTACCCCCTGCCATCATGGCTCTTCCTGCCGCGCCGATATGCGGGGACAGGAGAACCCGTTGTGCACAACGTTTTTGCCCGACTTCGGGTTCCCCCGCCGGCCGCCGCAAATCGCGCCTGCGGGCCGCGACAGCCATTTATTTCGCATTTTCCGTGACTTGTTCAGGCTTTGATAACCATCTTCGGTAACCATAAGCATCAGTAGAGAGTAAGCGTATGGAGCGAGTACCAATGGCAGCAGTTTTTCCGCTGGCCGATTTTCGGCGTGCCGGTTTTGATCGTGCGGGCGAGAGCGACGCCTGGAAAGACAGCATCATCAAAGGTGATTGTGTCGCTGCCTTGGATGCCCTCCCGAGCCAGTCGGTCGATGCGATTTTCGCCGATCCACCCTATAACCTTCAGCTTGGCGGCACGCTTTACCGGCCCGATCAGTCGCTGGTCGATGCCGTCGATGACGAGTGGGACCAGTTCGCCTCCTTCGAGGCCTATGACGCCTTCACCCGCGCCTGGCTGCTCGCCTGCCGCCGTGTGCTGAAGCCGAACGGCACCATCTGGGTCATCGGCTCCTACCACAATATCTTCCGCGTCGGCTCCATGCTCCAGAACCTCGATTTCTGGATCCTGAACGACATCGTCTGGCGCAAGACCAACCCCATGCCGAACTTCAAGGGCCGCCGGTTCCAGAACGCGCATGAGACGATGATCTGGGCCAGCCGCGATCCGAAAGCCAAGAACTACACCTTCAACTACGATGCGCTGAAGGCCTCCAACGACGATGTGCAGATGCGCTCCGACTGGCTGTTCCCGATCTGCAGTGGCAACGAGCGGCTGAAGGGTGACGACGGCAAGAAGGTGCATCCGACCCAGAAGCCGGAAGCGCTGCTGGCGCGCATCATCATGGCCTCCACCAAGCCGGGCGATATCGTGCTCGACCCGTTCTTCGGCTCCGGCACCACGGGTGCCGTTGCAAAACGTCTCGGCCGCCACTTCGTCGGCATCGAGCGCGAACAGGATTACATCGATGCGGCATCCGCCCGCATCGCCGCCGTCGAGCCGCTCGGCAAGGCGGAACTGACCGTGATGACCGGCAAGAAGGCCGAACCGCGCGTTGCCTTCAACACATTGGTGGAAAGTGGCCTCGTCCGTCCGGGCCAGGTGCTGACGGATGCACGACGCCGTTATAGCGCCATTATTCGTGCCGATGGTACGATTGCATCCGGCGGGACCGCCGGCTCCATTCACCGCCTCGGCGCGAAGGTGCAGGGTCTCGACGCATGCAACGGATGGACGTTCTGGCATTTCGAAGACGGCGACGCGCTGAAGCCGATCGACGATCTGAGAGCGATCATCCGCAGTGAACTGGCAAAGGCCGAATAGTCAAAGCCCAAAAGGCTTGGACGCAACGATCCACCGCCCGCCCTTGTCAGCCTATGTCTCCGTCCGGTTTAGTACCTTCAGTCCCGGATGGAGAACGACCAACGCCCGGCACTTCGGTGTCGGGCGTTGGTGTTTTCGAGTATACTATTTTAGCAAGACAAGTTTCGCGCAAGAGATCGGCAATACTGTCTCAAATCAGAGCAGTGGTTGTGAAAATCCGGTTCGGAAAAATCACAAAAACATTGCGTCCGATGCCGCTTGCGGCAGGACTGGCGCAGGCCGGAGACCGCCATTTCCGCCTGCGCCAATTTCTTTTCCTGATGTGGGAATTTATCGGACTTCCACCCCGAAGTCGCGCAGATCCTGCTTTAGCTTCTCAGCACCGGTAAAATGCACCGCCTGCCAGCCCGCCGCTTTCGCGCCTTCGACATTGGCGAGCGTATCGTCGATGAATAGGCTGGTGGCTGGATTGAGGTCGAATTCCTTCGCGTGCAGATCATAGATCGCCACGTCAGGCTTCAACAGCTTCACATCGCCGGAAACGGTGACGCCGCGCGGCAAAGTGAGGAAGGGGAACATTTTCTGGGCCTCGCGGAAGGTGTCGGAGGCGAAGTTGGTCAGCATGGTCACGTCGTAGCCGCTGTCGATCAGGGCAACCATGATCGCGACGCTGTCGTCATAGGAATGCGAGACCATCTCGTGCCAGAACTTGCGGAAGGAACGGATGTGCTCTTCCCGCTCCGGAAACTGCTCCACCAGCAGCGCCTCGGCATCCTCCCAGCGGCGGCCGCGATCCTGTTCCAGGTTCCAGTCATGGGTGCAGACATTCTCGAAGAACCATTTGCGCTCGTCGGCATCGGGGATGAGGCGGCTATAGGGAATATGCGGATCGTAGTGGATCAGCACCTTGCCGATGTCGAATACGATATGCTCAATCTTGGTCATCGAAATTTCCTGCTTTCATCGAATGCGGATGGAATAGCTTGGGCGATGACTTTTTTCATCACCGTTGGCAGCGCCTGTGCGTCAAGATTTGTAACCGGCTCCCACCATCCGTCATCCGGACCGGCTTGAAGTCCGTCCGGCACCTGCGCGCGATAGACGGTGAGCCGCAGTTCGAAATGGGTGAAGACGTGCACGATAACGCCCGCCGCCTGCCAGCCGGCGGCAAAGGGCGCATGGCTCGCCTCCGTGCCGCCGTCCATACGGGCGGTCCATGCCGTTGTCGGCACCTCGGTCATGCCGCCGAGAAGCCCGCTTTCGATGCGCCGGCGGAGCAGGATTTCGCCGCTTTCATTCACCGCCACGAAGGCGGCCCCGAGCCGCACCGGCTTTGCCTTCTTCGCCGCCTTGACCGGAAAACGCTCCGGCTCGTCATGGGCAAGTGCAAGACAGTGGCCGTTGAACGGACAGAGCGCGCAGGCCGGCCGTTTCGGCGTGCAGATCGTCGCGCCGAGATCCATCATCGCCTGGGCGAAATCGCCGGGCCGGTCGGAAGGGGTAAGCGCGGCCACCTTCGCTTTCATGGCGGGCTTTGAGCCGGGCAGGGGAGCGTCTATGGAAAAGAGGCGGGAGATGACGCGCTCCACATTGCCGTCCATCACCGCCGCCTGCCGGTTGAATGCGATGGCCGCCACGGCGGCGGCGGTATAATCGCCGATGCCGGGCAGTTGCTTCAGACCCTCTTCGCTGCCCGGAAAGATGCCGTCATGGTCGCGCGCCACGGCTTCGGCGCATTTTTTAAGGTTGCGGGCACGGGCGTAATAACCGAGCCCTGCCCAGGCCGCCATGACATCTTCGACCGGCGCCGCGGCCAGATCGCTGACGCTTGGCCAGGCGGTGAGAAAATTAAGGAAATAGGGTTTAACCGCCTGCACCGTCGTCTGCTGCAACATGACCTCCGACAGCCAGACGTGATAGGGATCGGCGCGTTTTCCCCGTGCCGCCATGGCCGGAGACGTGCGCCATGGCAGTTCGCGATGGTGCCGGTCGTACCATGCGAGAAGTTGTTCCGCTGTCGGATGGGATATGTGTTGTCGCGCATCTGTGTTCATCGCCGCTGAACATAGAGACGGCGCGGCAATCTGCAACAGGATACCCGTTGCGACGGCGTGGAAAACCGTATCCCGCAATGAGCGCCCTGACATAGAATTCCTCCATTCGATTCAGGAGGAACGAACCCATGCCAAACACGCTGCTGGAAATGATACCCCCGCCACTCCAGTACACTATCGGAGTTTTGCTGGCCCTGTGCCTGATAGGGTGGTTGCTGAACCATATCGGCCGGCTGTGTTTCGGGCATGAGAACAGCGTGGCCTTTGTGGTGGCGCGCCTGATCCGCGAAATCCGCCAGCTGGAAAAGATGCGGGGAAAGCCCTCCCGCCGTTTTCGTATTCTCGAATCCGGTTTCTGGGCGATTTTCTGCCACGGCCTGTGGATATATCTGTCCGTCGTGCTGATCTGCATGTTGGTGATCGCCGCTATCTCGGATAAGCCGGGAATAGGACATCTGAAGATTTTGGCTGGCGGATATTTCCTCTTTGGATGTTTGGCGGTCAGAATGATACGCTTGGGCGCCTGCCGGGACTGGCGGCGATTCCGGGCGCTGTTGCGCGGCGAAGAAGATGACGATGGCGCGACCGCTTGAGGCCGCTTGGCCTCTGTCGAGGAGAGCATGAAGAAACCCGCAGATTCATTCCGCAAAGGCGTCGTGCAGATCGCCGAAGTCGCCAATGGCATCATGGACCCCGTGTTGTCCAAACGAGCCGGCATCAACACGGCGCTGCTCGGCTCCTGGGACGAGATCGCCGGCGAGGACTTCGCTGATTGCACCCGGCCGGAAAAGATCACCTGGCCGCGCCGCGATGAGGGGCCGGATCGCGGCGGTTATCAGCCGGGCGTGCTGACGATCGCCTGCGAAGGCGCGCGCGCCCTGTTTCTCACCCATGCGCAGGGCGAACTGATTGCCCGCATCAACGGCTTTTTCGGCTTTCCGGCGGTGCGCCAGATCAGGATCGTGCAGAAACCGGTGTCGCAGACCATCACCCGCCGGCGCAAACCGCAGCCCCTGCGCGGTGATGCGGCAAAACGTCTCGATGACATGATGGACGGCATCGAGAGCGAGGCGCTGCGCAAGGCGGTGGAAAGGCTTGGAACGGCGGTATTGCAGAAAAAGCCGCGCGGCAGGACGATTTGATGTGCACAGGCTGTCCTTGACTGGTCACAATTCTTTGACAAGAAGAGTTCAAAACCCCGCTTGTGATGAACAGGCCGTCGCTATATCGGAATCAACGGACAATAGAGTCTATTACCAACAGGTGCTTTCATGCATTTTCCCGAACTGACCATTTCCCGTCGCAGCCTCCTCGGCGGCGTTGCTCTTGCCGCCGTTGCCACGGCCCTGCCGTTCGCCTTCACGCCCGGTATCGCCGAGGCGCAGGAATTGCCTGAATCCACCGGCGATGTGGATATGGCTGCGGTGATGAAGCCCGGCCCGCTGCCGGAAGCGGCGCTCGGCGATGCCAACGCACCCGTCAAGATCGTCGAATACATGTCGATGACCTGCCCGCACTGCGCCAACTTCCACAACAAGACCTTCGAAGAGATCAAGAAGAAATACATCGATACCGGCAAGGTCTATTTCGTGCTGCGCGAATTCCCGTTCGATCCGCGCGCCGCTGCCGCCTTCATGCTGGCGCGCTGCGCACCGGAAGGTCAGTATTTCCCCTTCGTTTCCATGCTGTTCAAGCAGCAGCAGAGCTGGGCTACGGCGCAGGATGCGCGCGCCGCCCTGCTGCAAATGTCGAAAATGGCCGGTTTCTCACAGGAGTCTTTCGAGGCCTGCTTGACGAACCAGAAACTTCTGGATGATGTGAACGCAACGATGCAACGCGGTGCGACGGAATTCGGCATCAACTCCACGCCGACTTTCATCATCAACGGCAAGAAATACGCAGGAGACATGTCGGTTGAAACCATGTCGGCTGTCATCGACAAGCTGCTCTGATCGCCGGACCCTGAAAGAAACGGGCGGCGGATATTTCCGCACGCCCGTTTTTTATTGCCCATATTCTTGCCGGGGCGTGACGGCATGAAGTTCAACAAGCTCCGCCTCGTCGGTTTCAAGTCTTTCGTCGAGCCTTCCGAATTCATCATCGAGCCGGGGCTTACCGGTGTCGTCGGCCCCAATGGCTGCGGCAAGTCCAATCTGGTCGAAGCGCTGCGCTGGGTGATGGGCGAGAATTCCTACAAGAACATGCGCGCCTCCGGCATGGATGACGTCATCTTCTCCGGTTCCGGCAATCGCCCGGCCCGCAATACCGCCGAAGTCGGCCTTTACCTCGACAATTCCGACCGCACCGCGCCCGCCGCCTTCAACGATGCCGATGAAATTCAGGTGACGCGCCGCATCGAGCGCGAAAACGGCTCCGTCTACCGCATCAACGGCAAGGAAGCGCGCGCCAAGGATGTGCAGCTTCTCTTCGCGGATGCCTCCACCGGCGCGCGCTCTCCCTCCATGGTGGGGCAGGGGCGTATCGGCGAACTCATCAACGCCAAGCCGCAGGCCCGCCGCCAGCTACTGGAAGAGGCGGCCGGCATTTCCGGCCTGCATTCCCGCCGCCACGAGGCGGAGCTTCGCCTGCGCGCCGCCGAGACCAATCTGGAGCGGCTGGAAGACGTTACCGCCCAGCTGGAAAGCCAGATCGAAAGCCTGAAGCGTCAGGCCCGGCAGGCCAACCGTTTCAAGATGCTGTCAGCCGATATCCGCGCCCGCGAAGCTACCCTGCTGCACATCCGCTGGGTGGAGGCGAAGGAAGCCGAAGGCGAGGCGGAAAGCGCGCTCAATCAGGCGACCAACATCGTTGCCGAAAAGGCGCAGGCGCAGATGGAGGCGGCAAAGCAGCAGGGAATCGCCAGCCTGAAGCTGCCGGAACTGCGCGAGGACAAGGCGAAAGTCGCCGCTGCCCTGCAACGCCTGCAGATCGCCCGCACCCAACTGGATGACGAGGCGAACCGCCTGCTGCGCCGCCGCGACGAGCTGGCGCGCCGCCTGTCGCAGCTTGGCGAGGATATTATCCGCGAGGAACGGCTGGTCTCCGATAATGCCCAGATACTCGCACGGCTCGATGAGGAAGAGGCCGAACTTCTGGAAATCCTCTCCGATTCCGGCCGCCATGCGGAAGAGATGCGCGAAGCCTTCGAAGCCGCCGCTGTCAAACTGGCGGAAAGCGAAGCCATCTTCACCGCGATTACCGCCGAACGGGCCGAAGCCGCCGCCGCGCGCCAGCAACTGGAGCGGGCGATCCGTGATCTTTCGGATCGTAAGCTGAGGCTGGAACGGCAATCGCAGGAGGCATCCGCCGAGATCGATGCCATCGACGAAAAGCTCTCCGGTCTTCCCGATCCTTCCGAACGGCGAGAAGCGGTCGAGGCGGCGGAGATCGCGGTCGAGGATGCCCTGATCGTGGTGGAGGAAGCCGAAGCCGCCGTCGCGGAGGCCCGTTCCGCCGAAGCGCTGGCGCGCGCGCCGCTGGAAACGGCGCGGAACCGGCTGAACGCGCTGGACACGGAAGCGCGCACCATCACCAAAATCCTTGCCTCCAGCGCCGCTGCCAATGGCAGCTTTACGCCGGTGGCGGAAGAAATGACGGTGGAGCGCGGTTTCGAGGCGGCATTGGGTGCCGCCCTCGGCGACGATCTCGAAAGCCCGCTCGATCCCGCAGCACCCGCCTATTGGGCCGGCAATGGCGATGGCGCGGGTGATGCCGTCCTGCCTCAGGGCGCGAAACCGCTTCTGGATTATGCGCAGGCGCCGGAAGCCCTGCGCCGCGCTTTGGCGCAGATCGGCGTCGTCGCAAACACTGCGGAAGCCCTGCGCCTGCTGCCGCATCTGAAGGCCGGCCAGCGGCTGGTGACGCGCGAAGGCGCGCTGTTGCGTTGGGACGGTCACATCGCCAGCGCCGATGCGCCGGGTGCCGCAGCGCTTCGCCTGTCGCAGAAGAACCGCCTCGCTGAAATCGAGACAGAACTGGATGAGGCCCGCTCCATTCTGGACGAGGCCGAAGACCAGCTTGCCGCGAAAACCGAAGATATCCGCAGCAGCGAATTGCGGCTCTCGGACGTGCGCGACAGAAGCCGTCTTGCGACCCGCCATCTTGCCGAGGCGCGCGAGGCGCTCACCGCCGCCGAACGGGCCTCGGGCGATCTGCTGCGCCGTCGCGATATCGTGTCCGAAGCCCTGAACCAGATCGGTGCGCAGATCGACGAAATCGCCGTTCAGGAGGAAAACGCCCGCATCGAAATGGAAGACGCGCCCGATCTTTCCGTGCTTGATCTGCGGCTGCGCGAAAGCCAGCTTGAAGTCGCGACCGACCGCGGCCTTCTGGCGGAGGCCCGCGCCCGCCATGAGGGTGTGAGCCGCGAGGCGGAAAGTCGCCAGCGCAGAATTCAGGCGATAGGGCAGGAGCGCTCCACCTGGCAATCGCGTGCGGCAAGTGCGGCCGATCACATCGCCACGCTGCGCGAACGCGAGGAAGAGGCGCGCGAGGAAATCGCCGAGCTGGACATAGCGCCGGAGGAGTTCGATGAGAAACGCCACAACCTCCTCAACGAATTGCAGAAGACCGAAGACGCCCGCCGCGAGGCCGCCGACCGGCTGGCCGAGGCGGAAAACCTGCAGCGCGCCGCCGACCGTGTGGCGGCAACGGCGCTTTCGGAACTGGCCGAAGCGCGCGAAAAGCGCGGCCGCGCCGAAGAACGGCTGGTCTCCGCCCGCGAAAAACGACAGGAAACCGAACACCGCATCCGTGAAACGCTGAATACCGAGCCGCATATGGCGTTCCGCCTGACCGGCCTGGGCCCGGACCAGCCGAAGCCCGATATTCGCGATGTCGAGCGCGATCTCGACCGGCTGAAGATCGAGCGCGAAAGGCTGGGCGCGGTCAATCTGCGCGCCGAGGAAGAGCAGGCTGAGCTTTCCGCCAAGCTCGAAGCGCTGATCAAGGAACGCGACGACATCATCGACGCCGTGCGCAAGCTGCGCGCCGGCATCCAGAACCTCAACCGCGAAGGCCGCGAACGGCTGATCGCCGCTTTCGATGTGGTCAATTCGCAGTTCCAGCGGCTGTTCACCCATCTCTTCGGCGGCGGCACGGCGGAATTGCAGCTGATCGAATCCGACGATCCGCTGGAAGCGGGGCTGGAAATCCTCGCCCGCCCGCCGGGCAAGAAACCGCAGACCATGACGCTGCTTTCAGGCGGCGAACAGGCGCTGACGGCCATGGCGCTGATCTTCGCGGTCTTCCTCACCAATCCCGCGCCCATCTGCGTGCTGGACGAGGTGGATGCGCCGCTCGACGACCACAATGTCGAGCGTTATTGCAACCTGATGGACGAGATGGTGGCCTCCACCGAAACCCGCTTCGTCATCATCACCCACAATCCCATCACCATGGCGCGCATGAACCGCCTCTTCGGCGTCACCATGGCCGAACAGGGCGTGTCGCAGCTCGTCTCCGTGGATTTGCAGACCGCTGAGCAGTTGCGCGAAGCCGTCTGAGGCTTCTTTTCCCGTTCGCCTTCATTACGAATTTATCTGGCGGTATCACCCATTCGGGTGAGCGACAATGCGCGGTGTTTTGCTATGTTTTCCGCAGGGGCCAAAGGGCTCGTCACAGACCCCACCATCCGGTTTCCTGTACCGGATGGAATGCCTTGCGAGGCCGCTGCCGTGGCCTCGCAAGGCTTTCTTTTTCGGCTGAAGAATACGGGCGGGCTCCCTCATCAAGTCAGTCTTGTTTGGATGTTTTCATACTCTTTGAGCCTGGCGTTTGCGATCACGACGATGTGCCGCATTATCGCGCCGAGGGCTGTGAGC
>NZ_JBNWCP010000015.1:0-122015 GCF_053522345.1 Agrobacterium sp. 22-226-1 | reverse complement strand
TGCCCCCGTCGCTCACCGCGTTGGGGGGAAGGTTCACATGGCTCAATTCTCAATGGAAATTATGCGCCTAACCGGCTCAGTTCTGCGTGGAAACCAACAGTTAGTGTTTAATGATCCGCGATCTCGCTCCGGTGATGCGCGACTTTTGGTTTTTCCAATCGATGAAGTGGAACTGACCATGCCAGGCACCAGTCAATTTGAACTTTCACGCCGGAATTTACTTATCTCCTCGGCCGCGACCGTCGCTGCCACCACTGTCACCAGGGCGGCGGCAGCCCAGTCCGCAGGAGAAACCATGAATCACACATCAAGCGTATCATTGAAGGTCAACGGACAAGTCCGCGACCTCGACGTTGATAATCGGACGACGCTTCTCGACGCTCTCCGTGAGCATCTTCACCTGACCGGCACCAAGAAGGGCTGCGATCACGGTCAGTGTGGGGCGTGCACGGTGATGGTCGGTGGACGCCGCATCAACTCGTGTCTTTCGCTGGCCGTGATGCACGACGGCGACGAAGTGACGACGATCGAGGGACTTGGACAGCCCGGTAATCTGCACCCTATGCAGGCCGCGTTCGTCAAGTATGACGGCTTCCAGTGTGGCTACTGTACGCCAGGACAAATCTGTTCCTCCGTGGCGGTGCTTGAGGAGATCGAGGCTAACATCCCGAGCCACGTCACCGGCGACCTAAACGTGCGGACATCGATCAGCGAGGCGGAAATTCGCGAGCGGATGAGTGGCAACATCTGTCGCTGCGGTGCCTATTCCAACATCGTTGAGGCCATCGTCGAAGTAGCGGGGACAAAAGCATGAAAGCCTTCACCTACGAAAAGGCCTTATCCATAGAGGCTGCAGTCAAGGCGGCCGCCTCGAACTCCGAGGCAAAGTTTATTGCCGGTGGCACCAATCTTCTCGACTTGATGAAACTCGAGATCGAGACGCCGACACATCTGATCGACGTGAATGGTCTCGGGCTCGACACGATAGAAAAGACGTCTGAGGGTGGGCTGCGCATTGGAGCGCTGGTTCGCAACACCGACCTCGCCGCCGACGTAACCGTCCGGCGCGATTATGGGCTCTTGTCGCGCGCCTTGCTCGCCGGCGCTTCGGGCCAGCTTCGCAACAAGGCGACGACCGCGGGTAACCTCTTGCAGCGCACGCGCTGTCCATACTTCTATGACACCGCACAGCCCTGCAACAAGCGGTCACCGGGAAGTGGCTGCTCTGCCATTGGCGGCTTCAGTCGCCAGCACGCCGTGGTGGGGGTGAGCGACACCTGTATCGCCACGCATCCGAGCGACATGGCGATCGCCATGCGTGCACTCGATGCGGTCGTCGAGACCGTAAAGCCGGATGGTAGCCACCGAACAATCCAGATCGCCGACTTCTATCGCTTGCCCGGCGATACGCCCGAGATCGAAACGGTCCTGGAGAGGAGCGAGTTCATTACCGCAGTGGTGCTACCGCCGGCGATCGGAGGAAAACAAATCTACCGCAAGGTCCGCGACCGTGCTTCCTACGCGTTTGCCCTGGTCTCTGTCGGTGCAGTCATTCAGCCGGACGGCACGGGGCGGGTGGCAGTTGGGGGCGTCGCTCACAAGCCTTGGCGCCTCGAAGCTGCGGACGAGGAACTCTCCAAGGGAGCAAAGGTCTCAGCGAAGGCTCTCCTTGCCGACGCTCATCCTACCGAGCAGAACAAGTTCAAGATCGATCTCGTTGAGCGCACACTCAGCGCCGTGATCGCCGAAGCGAGAGGATGATCGCCATGAAGTTCGATACACCAGCAACTACCAATCCGATCGACCAGCTGAAGATGGTCGGCCAGCCTGTCCACCGCATCGACGGCGAGCTCAAGACGACTGGGCGGGCGATTTACGCCTATGAGTGGCATGATCCGAACATGCCTTACGCCTACGGTTATCCCGTGGGATCGACCATCGCCAGGGGCCGCATCATCTCGATAAAAGTCGATGCTGCCAAACGCGCGCCGGGCGTGCTTGCCGTGGTAACGACGCTTGACGTCGGCAAACGCGAAAAGGGCAAGTTCAATACCGCGAAACTCTTCGGTGGCGATGAGATCCAGCACTACCACCAGGCAATCGCCGTAATCGTCGCCGAGACGTTTGAACAGGCCCGAGCAGCCGCCGCCCTGGTGAAGGTCGACTACACGGAAGAGCAGGGTACGTATGATCTCGCCGATGCGAGGGATTCGGCGGTCAAGCCGAAAGACGCCGGCGGTGCTCCACCAGATAGCGCCGTTGGAGATTTCGAAGGTGCATTCAAGTCCGCCGAAGTGACGTTGGACGAGACCTACACGACCCCGGATCAGTCGCATTCGATGATGGAGCCGCATGCATCCATAGCTGCCTGGGACGGTGATGAGCTGACGGTTTGGACGTCCAGCCAGATGATCGACTGGTGGCGGTCCGATCTCGCAACAACGCTTGGTGTCGACAAGGAAAAAATCCACCTCATGTCGCCGTTCATCGGCGGCGGCTTTGGTGGCAAGCTGTTCCTGCGCGCCGACGCGGTTCTGGCCGCGTTCGGTGCAAAAGCAGCAAAGCGGCCCGTAAAGGTCGCGCTACCGAGGCCGTTCCTCGTCAACAACACGACGCATCGTCCAGCGACGATCCAGCGCATCCGCATTGGTGCGGCTCGCGATGGAAAAATAACAGCAATCGCCCATGAAAGCTGGTCCGGCGACCAGCCCGATGGCCAGCTGGAAACGGCTGCCATGCAGACGCGGCTTCTTTATGCGGGCGAGAACCGCATGACGGCAATGCGGCTGGCAACGCTGCACCTTCCCGAAGGCAACGCCATGCGCGCGCCCGGCGAGGCGCCGGGACTGATGGCGCTCGAGATTGCCATCGACGAAATGGCCGAAAAGCTCGGCATCGATCCGGTGCAGTTCCGTATACTCAACGACACGCAGGTGGATCCGGAGAAGCCTGAGCGCCCGTTTTCGCATCGCGATTTCGTCGGTTGTCTCAAGCTTGGAGCGGAACGTTTCGGCTGGCATGGACGAGCTCGTCCTGGTGCTCGTCGCGAAGGCAACTGGATGATCGGTTTCGGTGTTGCGGCCGCATTCCGCAACAACCTCCTGGTCCCATCGGGCGCACGCGTGCGTCTGGACAGGGAAGGGGTCGTCACCGTCGAGACCGACATGACCGATATCGGAACCGGCAGTTACACGATCCTCGCCCAAACAGCTGCGGAAATGATGGGGTTACCGATCGACAAGGTTGCGGTCCAGCTTGGCGATTCTCGCTTTCCCGTATCCGCAGGCTCCGGCGGGCAGTTCGGTGCGAACTGTTCGACCTCGGGTGTCTATGCGGCCTGTGTCAAGCTTCGGGACGCTATTGTGCAGAAACTCGGGTTCAATGAACAGGACGTCGTCTTCGAGGGCGGTCGGGTCCGCTCCGGTTCGCGCTCGGTTCCTCTTGCCGAAGCGGCGGGCGCCGAAGGACTGGTGGTCGAGGACAAGGTCGAGTGGGAGAAACTTTCGGACAGCCATCAGCAGTCGACCTTCGGAGCACATTTCGTGGAGATGGGTGTCGATGCGGCTACGGGCGAGAGTCGAATCCGTCGCATGCTTGCGGTATGTGCCGCCGGCCGCATCCTTAATCCGATCACGGCGCGCAGCCAGGTGATTGGTGCGATGACGATGGGTGCTGGTCTGGCGTTGTCGGAGGAACTTGCGGTTGATACCCGTCGGGGGTTCTTCGTCAACCATGACTTGGCTGGCTACGAGGTGCCGGTGCATGCCGACATCCCGCACCAGGACGTCGTGTTTATGGATGAGACCGATCCGATTTCCTCGCCGATGAAGGCGAAGGGCATTGGCGAACTCGGACTATGCGGCGTCTCGGCAGCGATCGCGAACGCGATCCACAATGCGACGGGTATCCGCCTCCGGAACTATCCGACGACTCTGGACAAGCTGATCGGCGGCCTGCCTGACCTTGCGTAACCATGCTCTGAGTCAGGCTGGCTTTGACAGGAATAAGGTTGTTGGTTTCCACGCAGAACGGAGCCGGCTATGGTTCGGGACAAGTGGTTGCCGCCAGACGGTCGCGCCGCTTTCGAGAGGTTGAACGACGAAGCCGCGATGCGCGGTACCGTCATCAACGCGGGTAGCCTAGTCGCAGCGAACGACAACCGCTTCGGATTCGCTCCCGGTGGATAAACGTCGCTCTAAAACCGAATTTGTATGAAAGGGTTAGAAACCCAACGGCACCTTGGGGTGCCGTTTCCATTTGGGACGCTCTTAGTCGACGGACGTTTGAAACTCGTGAGATAGACAGTCAGCCTCATCTCCTTCCCAATCCCGCGCGCGTCGCGGCCTGCGTCAATAAGACCATGGCCACACACCTTGCAATGAAGGCGTTGGAGGAGCATTTCGAGTGAGTGCTATCCTTGCGGATAGACAATTCTGATCAACAGAATGAAAGCACTCGAAATGTCTGATGGTTCTTGGGTAGATTGGTTCCCATATGTCTTCTTCCCATTCAAGATCATAGTGCTGGGTATCGGCATGTACTATGCCATTAAGTGGCATCACGATCAGGCGAAGAAAGACGAAGCGTCCAAGGGACACTAAACGCCAGTGGGTGCCCACTTGCTTCTTGCTGGGTTCGCGCAGGTTATCGGTAGCCAATTTTTGCCAGCTCCGCCAGTGACAAGGTGGGGCTGAATACGTTTCAGTAGAACTCCGGCTCTGTAGCCTCAGATGATGCTCCGTAGCGGATTCAATGGTCTTAATCCTCATCTTTCGGATCGATGGAGACATCCTCCACCTCGAAGTCCTCGTCCAACTGCACGCGGATCCAACTGTCAGGAAACTGCATCGGGGCCACAAAGGATAGGAGAGTGGCGTCAGCAAAAACGACCACTGAACGAATGGCCAAATTGTCACGCAGATCCGTGGCCTCGATCACATTCTCGCCACCGATAGCGCCCTCGATCTCTTCAGCGATGCCATCGATGATCCGCCGCCAGACTTGAGGGCTCACCTCAAGAACCCGTTTGGTGGCGGCGACGAGCGCTCCGAAATCTATTCCCGACCTGTCTTCCAGTTCAGGGTCCACGTTGACATTGACATGAACGCCAGTTGCCAGAAAGCGCGCCGTACCGAAGACAAAACCGTCGCCAATCTGCAGACCGATCATAACTTTGCTGGCAGCGATTTCATCTCGGAGTTGTTCGATCGATCCCATCGCTACCTCAACCTTGTTGATTCCGCGGGTACTCGGCGGCAAGCTCCTATATAGGAGCTTTTGGACGTCGTCGATTCGACGCCAAAGTCTGGCACTGGCGTGCTGATGATGAGTAGACCTTGCAATCCTTCTATCGATCAGAGTGCACCGGCCTTATCTTTGACCTGCTATCAATCTAACTAGGTGCACGATTACCGACGCCATCTCTGCGTCGGCTGGGGTGTGACAGCCGACTCTCCATCCGTTGCCTCATTCTTTGAAATCGGCCATACAAAGATCGACAGCGCCGGGAGATTTGTGATTTGGCCAGTTCGGCTCCTGTATAAAGCGACCACAGGCAATAATTCCGATAGAGTGGCGATCAAACCGTGCCATCGTCCGAGAGAAAAATGAGATCGTTACTGCTTGCTTCGGTGATGGTGATAGTTGAGGTAATCGCTTCAGGCCGCGGAGCTGTCCAGGCGCAGCCTGCGGTGCAAGACCCGTCCCCGCCAGCCTGCGTCAAGGATAGCAACGTCGACAGTTGCTGGAGCGCCGGCGTCGCGGCCGAAAAACGGAACGATGCTGCCGCTGCCCTGGCGAACTATGAACGCTCCTGCGCGGCCGGTTTTCAGATGGGTGGCTGTTACGAAGCCGGCAAAATCTATTTCCTCGATCCCGCCCATCGGAACTACGGCATCGCGAAGGATCGGATGACTCTGGTCTGCGACTCCGATGATGCCGGTATTGGCCCCTATGCCTGCAAATATCTGGGCATCATCTATCGCAATGGTCTGACAGCGAAGCCGCAGGTCGATCTGGCGTTCCGGCCCCTGTCGCGCTCCTGCTTCCTGCATAATACCGAACCGTTCATCGACGGAAACGGCTGCGAGATCCTGGCCGAAAGCCTCCCTGCCGCTGACGACATGGGGCTTTCGGACGCGGCATGGCAACGCGACTATATCGCCTATCTGGCCTATGCGATGGGCTGCACCGACGACACGCCAGCGCTGTGCACCAAAGCGCGCGATAAGTACCGTCGAGCGGTCGCGGCATCGGCGAGCTGGCCCGCCCGCTGCGTGGAGGAGCTGGAGCAGAGCCCGTTCCCCGGGAACTGCGACGCCGTGGCAGACGCGGGCATGAGCGCCCGGTTTGAGCAGCGGCAGGAGCTGCGTCGCACGCTCGTGGGCATGTTCCGCAATGCCACAGAGAATCCTCCGTCCGACGAATGACGCTGACGCGGCACCGGATGCAAACCCGAATTCGTGGCCAAAGGTGAACTCAGGCCACTATGCGATCCGAAAACCGCCGATCCAGACGTAGAACCTTAAAATCCTCATGCAGACCCCGATTATAAGGACATGTTGTCGAGGAGCACTTTGTTAAGGTGCCGACCGGCTTTCAATTGTTTGTGTCAAACGCGATGACGCGGCTTAACGGCCTCTTTCGCCCCTTTGAGACTGTGGCTTTTAGCTCCCGATTTCATTTAGCTATGGGGCTCGGTGATGTGGATCTGACGGGTATTTTTTCGAAGAATTTTGGGGATTGGCCTCATCATGCCTTTGGAGCAGCCCTGCGATCTGCAGAGCGATGGCATTCCGCCGATCCACCCGAAGATCTACACGTCGCATGACGGCTTGCGGTTTTCGTCGCGTCTGCACTCCCTCTGAAACCCTGTTCGGGAACGGTAGCTATCAGGTCCTTAGCTCACCGCAAATTAGCAAGCGGGCAGGCACCGGGTGTTGTCGTTTCCGGAGCGGAACATTGCAGGTGTACGACCGTGAAGAGCCGGTTTGTGCGGCACCGTACGAAAGCGATTTCGGCCTCGCTTAACTATATTGGTTCCAGCCGTCTTAAGTTTTATTCACGTAGTGTGGATGAAACACAGGCGGATAAAAAAGTATGCGAACCCTTCTGCAGTCGAAATGGTTTTGGAGATTTAGCCTGCCCGTCATGGTATCGATCGCTATATGTGGGCTGCTTCTCTTGTCACTCTACTGGGCAGCGATCGCAAGCGACGCTATCGCGGTTGCAAGACAGCGCGATGTGGTCGCCCTGACGGTATCAAAACTGAAGTCATCAATAGCTCATGATCAGGAAAGTGCCACTGTCTGGGATGACGCGGTTACGAATTCGCTTGCCCGAAATCGCGACTGGATGGCCACCAATCTTGGCGTATGGATGAATACCTATTTCGGACACGATGCAGCAATCGTGCTGACAGCGGATTTCAATCCGGTCTACCAATTTCTTCTCGAGCCCGATGACACTACCGTCAGCGATGGTTTGCGGATCGCCTATCTTCCATTGGCAACGAGGCTGAAGGAGCGCCTTGTTGCAGGCGATCAGGACGGAACGAGTAGCAAAGTCCTCTCCATAGGCGAAGCGGACATCGTCTACGTTGGTTCGCGCCCGGCGATCCTCAGCATTAAACCAATCGTTTCCGACACAGGAGATATCGAGCAACAACCGGGACAGCAAAATCTGCATGTTGCGGTTCGTTTTCTCGACGGAGATCTCGCAGCAACAGTGGGTCAGGAATACCAGTTCGACAATCTCCGCTTTGCCCTTCATCAGCCGACGGACCCGCGTTTTTCGTATCTCGCGTTGCGTTCGAAATCCGGACAGGTCATTGGCTACTTCGAATGGCAACCATTCAGACCCGGCCAGAAAGTTCTTGAGGCCACCATTCCCGCGATCGCATTTGCTTTCTTTGCTATATTCGGTGCCGCAAGCGTTGGTGGAAACGCACTCTGGAGGCGGTCAAACCGGTTAAAGGCGAACCAGGAGCAGTTGCAATACCAGGCGGCACACGACGCTCTCACCGGCCTTGCCAATCGGACGGAATTCAACGCGAGAGTTGCGACGGTCGCGCAAAACGCGAGGGAAGGCGAGGTGCATGCCGTCCTGTTCATCGATCTCGACAGGTTCAAGGCGGTGAACGATTCGCTTGGCCATCCCGCCGGTGATAAATTGATATCACTCGTCGGAGCGCGGCTCACGCGTCTTTTGCCCGACAGCCTTGTTGCGCGGATCGGCGGGGACGAATTTACCGTTCTTGTCGCACTGAACGAATTGCTGCAGGCGGAGCATGTTGCCAAAGCCATCGTGGACGACCTGCGAGCGCCTTTCGAAATCGAGGGGGCGCAAGTCGCAATTGGCGCGAGCGTCGGAGTGGCCCTCAAGCACGGCGCCTTTGATGCAAATGAGGCGATACGTCAGGCTGACATTGCACTTTATCACGCCAAAGCCGCTGGCAGGAATACTTACGCGATATTCGGCGACCACATGGACGAGTTGGTTCGCAAGAGGAGGGCTCTGGAGGCCGACCTGCGAAAAGCGGTCAACGGCCGCGCGGAGATAGAAATATTCTATCAGCCTGTCTTCTCCGCAGGGGATGGGATGCTCAGTTCCCTCGAGGCCCTGGCCCGCTGGAACCATCCCGAACTCGGATACATAAGTCCCGAAGAATTTATTCCGCTCGCCGAAGAGTGTGGCCTGATCCACGAAATCGGTGTCATTGTGCTGGAAGACGCCTGTTCCATGCTGGCGCAGTTTCCCGAAATCGACATCGCGCTCAATGCATCCTTGATGGAGCTGTGTTCGCCCGCCTATCCTCTGAACATAATTGCTGCGCTCGAAAAATGGCAGGTATCGGCTAACCGTCTGGAAATCGAGATAACGGAAAGCGCTGCCACCGGTGAGGACGGTCGATCGGAACGGAATATTGCGGCCCTGCGCGCAGCCGGCGTCAGATTTGCGATCGACGATTTCGGAACGGGATACTCGTCATTCTCGCGGGTTCAGAAGATCGATGTGGATCGCATCAAGATTGACAGATCATTCATCGAGGAAATCCACAGAAGCGACAACAGGGCTCTCGTCGTTGCGATGATCAATGTCGCGCGGGCCAAGGGGTTGCAGATTACGGCCGAGGGTGTTGAGACAACGGAGCAGCGTGATGCTTTAAAGGGTCTGGGTTGCCATCATCTTCAGGGCTTCCTGCTCTCACGGCCTCTGTCGCCGGATGCAACTCGCGCGCTGCTCTCGGCCCCTGATCCCGCGTGGACACTTCGAGGTCACGCGGATTTCCGGCCTGACCGACAGCAGTATACGGGAAGCCCTTGATCAACTGGCGCAATTAGTGGCATCGCCAGGGGTGGTCACGTCCTGCAAATCCTCGCCCCTCACTCCGAGCCGGGGCGGAGAGGAGGGGAGCCAGACGAGTCTGCTCCCCCGCTTGGGTCCGCCGCACTGATATGACAAAAGACGTTCTGCTTCTGGCGAAATGGCTTCGTTCGCCTCAAGATCTGTTAGCCAGCGTTGCGGGGTCTGATGTCCATCAAGAGAACCATGGCTGTTGGTTTCCGCGCGGAACTGAACCGGCTCAGTTCCGCGTAAAACCAACACATCATGTCTTCAGTCGTCGTTCCGAGGTCGGATAATGTCCGCGCGGGCAGACGCGTAACTGGCGAAGATCCTTTTGCCGCAGCCCAAGGTGCAGGCCAAACCGCCGCAGCAGGAATGATCTGACGGCTTCGGCCGCCGGCGGGGGATATCTGTTCCTGAGCCTGGCGACCGGTCTGGGGTTGTGGTCGAGCGGAGGTAGATAGGGGGCGTCTTCTTCTTAGAAATAGCAAATCCCTCCAAGCGACATCGGATCAGAGGTATCGGCCGTGGCCACATATCCACATAAGTGTAATGCGGGTTTTCCTGGTTCAGGAGCACGTCAGATGAGCGGATTGACGATCGACATAACGGATCAACAACATTAGAGCCTAAAGGTGCTGCTGGCCGCTTTGCAGGGCAAGACAATCAAGCAGTATGCACTTGAGCGCCTCTTTCCCGAGCCACAATTTTCCGTGAAACGGTGCTCTGAAGTTTGGAGCCACTATTGCCCAAACCCAACCGCCGCCGCGTCGCTTCACCGGGCGGCGCTTCAATGCGTTCGGCGGGAACGGCCATAGCGGTGAGCAATGTGGGCGTTCAGTGCAAGTGCAATATGGTTGATGAGTGAGCTGTCCGCCTGGTCCATTTCGATGAGAGGGAGGAGGGCGGCGCCGATGTCCCGCACCGTCGGGTCGGCCATGCCTCTACAGGTCGCCAAATCGTCAACGGGAGGTCCTCTCGTGTAATCTGCAAGTTCTGACAGGTGCTCTCTGGGAAGATGGATCACAAGTGCTTCGAGTGTGCCTCGAACGGCAATGGCTGCCCTTCCTGCATGCACTGGATGAGCTTTCGCAGGAACGTCGCCGCGATGGCGCCTATGGCTGGGGCGTGACGGAGGACTCCGCCGATCCGCAGAAGATCGTCGAATGGTTCATGGTGGAATCCTGGGCCGAGCATCTGCGCCAGCACAAGCGGGTTTCCCACGCGGATGCGGATTTGCAGGGCAAGGTGCTGGCTTATCATTCCGGGCTGGAAAAGCCGGTGGTGCGGCACTTCCTCACAATCAACCGGCCGGGAAAGGCGTAATCAATCCGCAACGGGCGACCTCATGGTCGTCCATTGTTTCATTTGTGGCAATTATATCGAAATTATTGATGCAATTGTTGGGTCGGGTCTTTCAAGCGAATATCACGTCATCCGATGGACATCAGGTCGCCGACGATACCGAGGCTGATGTCGAGCTCATCACCTGCTGCAAAAATCGAGAGAGATCCCCATGAAATTCCCCTCCCTTCCGATGCTCCTGAGTTTCAACGGCGGCTATGTCGACACGCTCGGCTTCCTGGCCCTGTCGGGCCTCTTCACCGCCCATGTGACGGGAAATTTCGTCACGCTGGGCGCCACGGCGGCGCTCGGTCTTGGCGGCGCGCTGTCCAAGCTGCTGGCGCTTCCGGTGTTCTGCCTCGTCGTCTTCCTCTCGCGCCTCATCTGCCTGAAGCTTCAGGGCGCTGGTCGCTCGCCGATCCGGCCGATGCTTCTGGTGAAGCTCGCCCTGTTTACAGGCGTGGCGATCTACGCGCTTTATCACGGGCCGTTTCATGCCGAGGAAAGCACGGTCACCCTCTTCGTCGGCATGGCGCTGGTTTCGGCGATGGCAATTCAGAACGGTCTCCACAAGTCCCACCTGGCCAAGGCACCGCCCTCGACCCTGATGACCGGAACCACGACCCAGATCATGCTTGATCTCGCGGATCTTCTGGCAGACCCGAAGGCTGAGGAAGTCGTCGCCGCCAAGGCGCGGATCAAAAAGATGGCCGGCGCGGTCGTTACCTTTGCGCTGGGCTGTGGTGTTGGCGCTGCGGGTTACATTTTCGCGCCCGCCGCCGCCTTCAGCCTGCCCGTCATCATCGCCGTCGCCGCTCTCTTCGCCAGCACGGCCGGCGCCGAAGCTAACTAGGTCAACCAGAGGGAACAGTGCAATGGATATCGGAAGCGAAACCGGTGGCCTGGCCAGTCTGATCGCCCCCATCCTGAAGCCGCTCGCATCGGGCCTCGAATTCTTCGGCGTCGGTGTCATCCTCATCGGCGTGGCCGTCGCCACCGTGGGCTATGTCAGGGATCTTGCGACCGATGACAGGCGAGAGGCTTATGATCGCTATCGCGCCAATCTCGGACGCGGGATCCTGCTCGGCCTCGAAATCCTGATCGGGGCCGATATCATCGCCACGATCATCGCGCCGCTCACCTGGGAAAGCGTCGGTCTTCTCGGATTGATCGTCCTGATCCGCACCTTCCTCAGCTTCTCGCTCGAAGCCGAGATCGACGGCCAGTGGCCGTGGTCGCGCAACGCACGGCGCGGCGCCAAGGGCGGCTGACGTCTTTCACACAGCCCCATCGCATATCCATCTCACACTTAACGAAATGCACAGATCAGACAGGTCACCCGATGACGGTAACTCTCGAATTCGGCCTCGACACGTTCGGGGATGTCACCACCGGAGGGGATGGGCAGCTTCTTGCCCAGCCGCAGGTCATTCGCAACGTGGTCGAGGAGGCCGTTCTGGCCGACCGGTATAGCATCGACTTCTTCGGGATCGGCGAACACCATCGCAAGGATTTCGCCGTATCGGCTCCGGAGGTCGTGCTCTCAGCCATCGCCGCCAGAACCGGGCGCATAAGATTGGGATCAGCGGTCACGGTGCTGAGCTCCGATGATCCGATCCGCGTGTTCCAGCGTTTCTCGACGCTCGACGCGCTGTCGAACGGGCGCGCCGAGGTCATTCTCGGGCGCGGTTCGTTCATCGAATCCTTCCCGCTCTTCGGCTACGATCTGTCGAAATACGAAGAGCTGTTCGAGGATAAGCTCGACCTCTTCTCCGAGCTCGCGACCAAGGATGTGATCAATTACGACGGTGATTGGCGCCCGCCGCTGGAGGATCAGATCGTCTATCCTCCGGTCGCAGGCGGGTAGCTGAAGACCTGGATCGGCGTCGGCGGCAGCCCGGAATCCGTGCTTCGGGCCGTCAGGCACGACATGCGACTGATGCTGGCCATCATCGGCGGCGATCCGCGCCGCTTCGCGCCTTATGTCGAGCTTTATCGGAAGGCGTCGGAGCAGGCGGGCCGCCCCGCCCGCGAGATCGGCGTGCACTCGCCCGGCTATGTTGCCGAGAGCGACCAGCAGGCCCGCCGTGACCTCTTTCCGCATTTCAAGAAGGTTCGTGACCGCCTTGGCCAGGAGCGTGGTTGGCCGCCTGTCACGGAAAAGGATTTCCAAAACGAGATCGAACATGGATCGCTTTACGCCGGCTCCCCGGAGACGGTTGCGAGGAAGATTGCGCAGCTTGTGGGAACGCTCGGGATTTCGCGCTTCCAGATGAAATATTCAGCTGGCCCGATGGAGCACGAGAAGCTGATGAACAGTATCGAACTCTACGGTACAAAGGTCATTCCGATGGTCCGTTCGCTGCTCTCTCGGCCTGAAGTCCAGGCATCGCCCGGGAACGAACACGTCTGAGGAATTTTCGCGGAAGATCCAGACCGAAAGCTGCAGATCGTCGATTCAGAGGATAAGGCCAGGATACAGTTGTCGGCGATTGAGGGAACGCCATCGGTCGAGCTTCTGAAGCCCGACGGCGCTGGTGCCGCCTTGCTCAAGCTCCGACGATGACGGCCGGCCATCGTTTTCTCTCAGCAACGTGGCACCCAGCGGCCCGACGGCCATTCTCGAGATCGATGAAAAGGGCGCTCATATCAAGTTCATCGAGAGGACGGGGCTTCGACCTGTCTCTTCCTGAACGGCAGATCGCCAACAGAATTTGAAACCCAACTCGCCCAGCAGGCGGCTTAGTTCGAAGCGCATCGCTGGACCAGCCCGGGGGGCTTACTCCATAACCGGCTCATCAGTTCTGCGTGGTAACCAACACCACCGCAAGCACATCGAGGAGATTGCCGAGACTGATATCTGTCGAAAGTGTCTTGTCGATCGCGTTCATTTGGGGTATCCCTACATACAATAGTTCAAGGATTATTGAAATATGGATGAGCGTCAAGCCCTTTCGTCATTCGCAGCACTGTCCCAGGAGACGCGCCTTGCCATCGTCCGGGCGCTGGTCGTCGCTGGGCCTGAAGGACTGGCCGCAGGGGTGATCGCCGAGCGCATGGGCGTTTCCGCAACGAATGTCTCATTCCATCTGAAAGAACTGGAGCGGTCGGGTTTGATCTCTCAGCGAAGGGAGTCTCGCTCGATCATCTACAGCGCCAGCTACGAGAGCCTTGCCGATCTGGTGAAGTTCCTGATGGAGGATTGCTGCGCCGGGCACCCTGCGATCCGGGAGAGTGTCGAGAAGGGCGACGGATGCTGCAATCCGGCTGGTGAGGTAGCAGGTGCATAGTCGACAGGTTCTCGCGGGCATCGTCTCCGCCCTCGGTATCACGCAGATCATCGGCTACGGCACTCTCTATTACAGCTTCAGCATCCTCGCTCCCGGCATGGCGGCCGATCTTGGCCTGTCGCTTTCCCAGGTATTTGGGGTCTTCTCCGTCTCGCTGTTCATAGGCGGCCTGTCAGCCACCTGTCTCGGCAAGCAGATGGATCGGGTCGGCGCGGCCACCATCATGACGATCGGCTCGGTTCTTGCCGCCCTGACGCTCACCTTATGCGCCTGGTCGCCCTCGGTCGCGGTGTTCGCCATCGCCATCATTCTACTCGAGGTCTCATCGGGGATGGTGCAGTATCAGGCGGCATTCGCGGCATTGGTCGAGAGCGATCCCCGCACCGCATCCCGGAGCATCACCTATTTGACGCTGATCGGCGGATTCGCATCGACAATCTTCTGGCCGATCTCGGCCGCGCTTTCCGGATGGATGTCGTGGCGTGAGATCTATCTGGTCTTTGCAGCGCTGAACCTGTTCCTCTGCATGCCCCTGCATGTCTGGGTCATGCGCGTCGGCAAGACGGGATCGAATGCGGAAGCAGCCGCCCGGCCTCGCGAAACCATAATCGGAGCAATCCCCCACGATGCCCGCCGCCGAAGCATGATCATGGTGTCGTTCGCCTTCGCGCTTCTCGGGTTTACGCTTGCCGCGATCCTCGCGCATATGGTGCCGATGCTCGGTTCCATCGGGCTGGATGCCGCGGCCGTAGTTATCGGATCTCTGTTCGGTCCGGCACAGGTCGCGAGCCGCCTGATCAACATGGTCTTCGGAAAGAACCTGTCGCCGCCGGTACTCGCGGTGGTGTCCGCAGTGCTGATCGTGTTCGGCATCCTGATCCTGCTGGCAACGGGAGACTGGCTGCCGGGGGCTGTCGCCTTCGCCATCTGCCTCGGGCTCGGTTCCGGCATCAACAGCATCGCGCAGGGAAGCCTGCCGCTCTATCTGTTCGGATCGGATGGATATGGCGCGATCACGGGCAAGATGGCGGCGGCTCGACTGGCGCTCGGAGCCGGTGCACCCTTCGCGTTCGCGGCCGCCATGGAGAACCTGGGCCTGAGCCTGTCACTAATTGGAAACGCATGTCTCGGTGCTGTCAGCATCGCGGCATTCGTTGCGGTGGCTGCATCCTGTAGGCGGCCAGCCATCGCAACGGTCTAGGCAGTCAGGTCGACTTCAGCGAGACCCGCTTCTCCAGCGCGGCCGCCTCTTCCTTCCGCTCGCTATAGCGGTCGGTCAGGTAGGACGATGCATCACGGGTGAGAATGGTGAACTTCACCAGCTCCTCGCAGACGTCGACGACCCGGTCGTAGTAGGACGAGGGCTTCATCCGGCCATCGGTGTCGAATTCCTGAAACGCCTTCGCCACGCTGCTCTGATTGGGGATGGTGATCATCCGCATCCAGCGGCCGAGGATGCGCAACTGGTTCACAGCGTTGAAGGACTGGCTCCCGCCCGAAACCTCCATCACCGCCAGCGTCTTGCCCTGGGTGGGGCGGACGGAGCCGAGCGACAACGGGATCCAGTCGATCTGCGACTTCATGATGCCGGTCATCGCGCCGTGGCGCTCCGGGCTGATCCAGACCTGGCCTTCCGACCATTGAGAGAGGTCGCGGAGTTGCTGAACCTTGGGATGGCTGACGGGTGCCTCGTCCGGGAGCGGCAATCCGGCCGGATCGAATATCCGCACCTCGCATCCGAGGCGTTCGAGCAGCCGACGGACTTCAAAGGCAAGGAGGCGGCTATAAGACACTTCCCGGAGCGATCCATAAAGGATCAGGATTCTCGGCTTGTGCGTCGAGAATTCTGGCCGCAGCGGTTCTGGCGCGATCGGCTGAAGGTGGTCGTCGTGCAGTGCGGGAAATGTCTCAGACAATGCGCTTTCCTTCCTGGTCGAGGACCTGTTCGCCGTCTTCCTTGGTGAACGGTCCTTTGAAGGCATCGGCCGGCAGGATGTCCAGCACCACCTCAGAGGGACGCGACAACCGCGTGCCCAATGGGGTGATAACGAACGGTCGGTTGATCAGGATCGGGGTCTGAACCATCACATCCAGCAACTGGTCATCGGTTAGATCAGGGGCGTCGAGGCCGAGTTCGGCGAAGGGCGTACCCTTCTCGCGGATCGCTTGACGCACTGTCAGGCCGGCGTCCGCAATCATCCCAACGAGTTGCTCCCGGCTCGGAGGACTCCTCAGGTATTCGATGACGGTAGGCTCTATCCCGGCATGCTGGATGAGCTCGAGCGTGTTCCGCGACGTGCCGCAGGCCGGGTTGTGATAGATGGTGACGTCCATAGTCAGATCCTTTCAGTGATGGTGTTGCGGGCGACAGCGGGCGATGCTTCGTACCAGCCCTTCGAGCGGTTCACGATCCAGACGACGGACAGCATCACCGGAACCTCGATCAGAACTCCGACGACAGTGGCCAGTGCCGCGCCAGACTGAAATCCGAACAGGCTGATGGCGGCGGCAACCGCAAGTTCGAAGAAATTGCTGGCACCGATGAGCGCTGACGGCCCGGCAATGCAATGACGCTCACCTGCCATGCGGTTCAGAAGGTAGGCCAGTCCGGAGTTCAGGTAGACCTGAATCAGGATCGGTATGGCCAGCAAGGCGATGATCGTCGGCCGCGCAATGATCTGCTCACCCTGAAATGCAAACAGCAGGACGAGGGTTGCGAGGAGCGCGACGAGCGACATCGGCTGAAGCTTCGCGAGCAGGCTATCGAGCGCACGCGTCGTACCATCGGAGGTCAGGCGGCTACGCAGCGCTTGGGCGATGATCACAGGCACGACAATATAAAGCGCAACCGACAGGACAAGCGTCGCCCACGGCACGGTGATGGCCGAGAGACCGAGTAGCAGGCCGACGATCGGCGCGAAGGCAACGACCATGATCGCGTCGTTCAAGGCGACCTGTGAGAGAGTAAATAGCGGTTCGCCTCGTGTCAGATTGCTCCAGACAAAGACCATCGCAGTGCAAGGTGCCGCGGCGAGGATGATGAGACCTGCGATATAGGAGTCGATCTGGTCTGCCGGCAGATATGGCCGAAAGAGCCAGCCGACGAACAGCCATCCCAGCAACGCCATGGAAAAGGGTTTGATCGCCCAGTTGATGATCAGCGTGACGCCGATCCCACGCCAGTAGGAGCCGACTTGCGCCAGCGACCGGAAATCGATCTTCAGGAGCATCGGGATGATCATCAGCCAGATCAGGATCGCGACGGGGATGTTGACCTTGGCAATCTCGGCGGCTCCAACCACCTGGAACGCGCCTGGTAGCAGATGCCCCAAGGCAATACCGATGATGATGCAGAGGAAGACCCAAACGGTCAGGTATCGTTCAAATGTCGACATGTTACTCGGCCTTCGCGGATTTGACCGATGCGCCTTCCAGCAAACCGATCTGGCGAACGTGCTGTTCGAGAGCCAGGCGGTCGATCGAGGCTATGGGCAGGTTGATGAAGGCGATGATCCGGTTCTTCAGGAACCGTGCAGCTTGAGCGAAAGCCCGCTGGATCTCGACTTCAGTCCCGACGACGGCTGCCGGATCCTCGACGCCCCAGTGGGCAGTCATCGGATGGCCGATCCAGACCGGGCACGCTTCGCCCGCAGCGCTGTCGCAGACGGTGAAAATGAAATCCATCTCTGGGCTACCCGCCTCGGCGAAGACGTCCCAGCTCTTCGACGAGAAACCCGTAGACGGATAACCGAGCACATCCAGTTCCTTCAGCGCGTGTGGGTTGACTTCGCCCTTCGGCTGGCTGCCGGCGGAATAGGCTTTGAACCGGCCGCCGCCCTCCTTGTTGAGGATGGACTCGGCAAGAATAGAGCGAGCGGAATTGCCCGTGCAGAGGAACAGCACGTTATAGGTCTTGTCAGTCATGGTCGTGGTCCGTGGTTAGGTCGGAGGCCTTTTGAGCTTCATGATGGTCGCCGACGAGGGGCAGAGGGAGGAAAGTTGGCGGGTCGCAAGTACGGCGGCCGGCACTTCGGCTCGCTGCACCTCGAAAAAACCGATGGTCGAGAAGAAGGGGGCAGCGCTCGTGGTTGCGAGGAAGACATTGCCGCGAACTCCTTGCAGCGTTTCCTCGACGATCGCTCGTCCCAGACCATGACCCCGATACGCCGGAAGTACGACAACGGATCGCAGCAGGTAATCGCCGCTGCACCGTTCGAGGCCGGCATAGCCGACAATCCCGTCGCCACCCGCAACGGCTTCGAAGAAGGCACGGTCTCCATCTTCGATATCATCGGTCGGAAGATCCGCGGCGCGGAGCGCTTCGCGGAGACGGACGTTGCTACCGGCCACTTCGTGCAATGCTATCGCGCTCAACATGGCTTCGCCTCCGGCGCGCAGCATGGCGTCAGTTCTGCGATCAGTGGAGCGCAAAGCTCCGACGAACCGCCACAACAGTCCTTCAGCAAGAATAGTGTCAGGTCGCGCAGGCCGTCGAGATCGGCCCGGTAGATGATTGATCGGCTCTGGCGCTCGCTCTTCACCAACCCGGCACGGGATAGCGTCGCAAGATGCGCTGACATGGTATTTTGGGGAGCGTCGAGTAGTCGCGCCAGCTCACCTGCCGCAATACCGTCGGGTTCGTGCCGGACGAGCAACCGAAATGTCTCGAGGCGGGTGTTCTGTGCCAAGGCCGCAAGGACCGTTATTGCGCTATTGTTTTCCATACATCCAGAATAATGGATATATTGGAGAAGTCAACTGCTTCCGGTCTGAGGCCAATCATGTGCAGCTGAAAGTCGGGGGATGCCCCCAAAGCAGGGCGATCGAGCCTGAGGTGACCATAAGTCCCCTTGGCTCTTCTTGCTTATACTCACCTCCGCATAAGCATGAATTCCATCCTTGGCTGGCTCATTGACCTTTGCCGACCGCCTGGGCGACATTGCCGTGGAGGTGGGCTGCGACCGGTTACCACTGAGACCGCCGGCCGAACACTGGAATGACGCGCTGAGAGCGCGGGAAGAAGAAAGAAGGAAAGGAAACCGAGGGCAGGAAGAGGAGGTCTGCCGCATGCCCGCCGGTCGCGTCAAGGGTAAAGCTTCGCCCGCTCGGCTGCGGCCGGCTGGCGGCGACGTCTTCTCGATGACGGTGCCCGGTGAGAAGCACACCGAACGCAAGGAAGCCGGTCGGATGCCGGCGAAGGAGATTTTGACCCTGTTCCAACTGCAGCAAGAGGGTGAGATCCATCTCGCGACAATCAGTGGCTTTGATCTCGTTTACAGGGCGAGCGGTTCGGCAAGGATGATGGTTATCGCTACGAGGCCGTGCTCCAGCGCACCGGTGCAGATTATGAGATCGATCGGGCCATCACGGTTACGCTGCTCGGTGCCGTCTCACGGCTGCAGCACGCTCTTGAAGGCTTCGGCGACGAACAGTACAATTATCGCCTCCGACTTGAAGACGCCGAGCGGCGATTGGTTTCCTGCCGTTCCCGAGACGGAGGCGCTTTCGCGTTCGAAGACGAGCTTGAGGAAAGCGGCTGAAGCTGGCCGCAATCGAGGCTCAACTGGCGGCAAATCCGGACGACGAGACCGTAGCGGCGTCTGCATGGCTGCGTTGCACAATAAATGTTTTCCTGCCGGTCAAAATTCAGGCATAGCGCCTTCAGCTGATGCACATGACGGTCACCTCTCAGTTCCGTCGCAGCAGCTGTTCCTCTCTGGAGGTTTTAGATCTCCACACTTCATGGGCCGCGGTTTCCGCAGGCCCATCTTTTTATTCTTTGTTCGCCTCATCCGACGATTCCGGGGAGTTTATGCCGAGGCGGCTTTTGCGCAGGCCCCGCCGTCGGGCAGCTTGAAGAGCGATTATATCAAGGTACCGTTCGCGCATGGCCTTCATGTCGATATCTCCGCGGGTCCATTCCTCCAGCAAGGCAACGAAGGCAGGATCCGTGTCGATCGGCATACCACGCGCTGCCGCGCGATCAATCGCACGCTGCGCGTTGGCTCTGCGGGTTTCGGAATCTGTGCTCATACTGCCTCGCCTGACATTTAGAAGGACAGGAAAATCTAACAGGGGGTAATCCAGATCGCGACTTGAAATTACTCTTCGTCAACAATATCTGTACATCACTTCCCGATGAGACGACGTCCTGCTCGCTGCAATCGCAGCGGCGTTTGATGTTGTCCCGGGATACAAAAGGAGGCGCTCCCCTCACGGGTCGAGCGCCTTTTTGTTTCGGAGGCGACCGCAAACGTGGTCCTGCACCTTGACCGAAGCCGCTTTGCAGACGAGACCTCAATCAAAACACTCTGTGGGAACACATGCCTTTTTTTCTCGTAACGCAGACATCGCTGGTCGAAGCTGAGGATGAGCGAGATGCCGCCCAAACGGGGGTCGACCGTCTCCGCTCCGGAGCACAGGTCGCCGTTTCGGTTAAATCCGATGAAACAACGATCACGCACATCGTCGTCCCTGCGGTGGTCGAAGAGCCCCTTCCAACCCCGCCCTCTGACAGCATCAATCTCTCGCCTGCTGCTGTTGCTGTCCCGGAAGCTGCCTTCGACTCACCGGAAAACAGAACTCTCATCTTGAAGCGTATGATGGCTGACGCGCTGGCCCTTCTGCGGCGTCGGACCTAGCCCCGTCCTCCAGGCACCGCTGCCACCAGCACTATCATATTCGATCGTCGGCTCGCATTGAGAAGAGAGGATTGAAAAAGCAGGAAGGATGAACCGGTCGCAGATCGGTCCTCCCGCCGACGCTCTCGCTCAACTGCCGCCTGCGCGATCCCAGCCGCTTGCCCTTCGCAGGGCTGTACTCCGCTGGTCCCGCACGGCAGGGATGCTCGGCCGCAGTTGCGACAGCCCGGCCGCTCGGCGGTCCCTTCGAGAAAAGATGAAGATAACAGGGGCCGTCAAGGCGCCGGTCAGGAACCTCTGGACAAGGACAAATCCCATGCAGATCATCAAGGTTGACGCGCGCGCTCAAGGAAAATCCCGACCGGATGCGTCAGTCGAGTCGTTGCTGCAGGCCGACGCGCTGATGTTGGCGACGATCAAGGCCGTCGGCATAGTCCAGCCGCCGGTAGTCGCACCGGAAAAGGATGGCGGAAACGGTTACGTCATCGACGCCGGCCATCGCCGCGTGCGCCTCGCAATCGCCGCCAGCCTGGAAGAAGTCGAAATCCTCGTCGTGGATGCCGCCCACGATAACGGCGCCATGCGTTCGTTGGTCGAGAACTCTGTTCGCGAGGCGAGCTCGCATGTGCGTCGGGGTAACGTAGCCACTAGCCATAAATGGCAGGACTGGCAAAGGCTTGGCGCTCTGGCTCGCACTCTTGTCGCATGTCGAGCGTTCACGTCCTTTCAAGTGCAAGACCGCGACAGTTTGTGCCGTTCGGACGGTCGCTAGCCCGGTCGGGAAACACGTCAAGTGCGAATAGTTCGTTCGAGCATTGTATGATCGCCTTCTGCCAGACAGACCCAAGGTGACAATCAGATTGTCGCCACGTGAGCAACGTTACCGAATGAGATCCGCAGCTCAACTCGACCGCAAGAACCACGATTGGCAGATTGAGCAAGAAGCCGAGCCGCTCTCCCGCCGACCGCTTCAGAGGCGCCCGACCTCGCAACCGTCGCCGCGCTGAAGCGCATCACTGGGCCTAGGGGGGCAGCAGGTGATCGTCAGTGAATGTGATTCTTAACGAATATAAAATATTATTATCCTATATTTCGTAACGCTGAAAATGAAACGGTAATCTTGATCGCCTTCAGCAGGTATTACGTCTTGGAGTAAATTCTCGTATATTCGGAAATCTTCTTCGTGCGTATGCCACCATCGGTACACCCGGCGAATGAATTGCTCGTGGTTCCTCCTGATAAACGTTAATTATTGCGAGAGCGGCACATGAAACACATTTCTATCGTCGGGAAATTTCTTATTATTATGGCATGCTTCGGCTTGTTCTCTCTCGGGGTCGCCCTTTATTCCGGAATCCAGATTGCCAGAGTTGACGAAGACTATGCTGGCCTGATGGAAGGCGAATCAACCGCCGCCTTGTATTTGGCTCGCTCCAACCGCAACCTCCAGGCAGCACGAGCGTCCATCGGGGAACTGTTGATGTCGCGCTCGGCAGGCCTGAACGAGCGGGCGGAAAAGGATATCAAGGATGCTGAAGCCGGTTTTGTGAAATACATGGACACCGTTGCTGGCGCTGTCCCGCAGCGCGCTGAGGTTGCTCTTCTCAAGGCCGAAGGCCTCAAGATCATGAAAGAGGTGTGTGGCCCGACCATTGTGGCAGCGCGAAACGCGACGACGGAGCAAGACATTGCCGCGTCACAGCAACTGTTCCTGAGCCAGTGTCAGCCGGCTTTCAGCGCGCTGACTCCAAAATTTACAGCTGAAACGAATGAAATCGTTGATGCTGCTGCGAAGACGGGTGAGGAGCTGTCCGCACACGCCAGCAGCACCGTTGCCACGACCATGACAGCTGTCATCCTTGGCTTGATCGTCGTTCTCGGCGTCGGCTTCCTTGCTGTCCGTTCCTGGCTGGTGCGCCCAATTCAGCGGATGTCCGCGATCATGAACGTGCTCGCCAATGGGGATCTCAGCGCTGACGTCGGCGGCACGGATCGCCGTGACGAAGTCGGAGGCATGGCGAGAGCGGTTCAGGTGTTCAAGGAAAACGGTTTGCGGGCAAGGGAACTTGAACAGGAAGCCGTTGCGACGCGCTCCGCCACCCAGGCAGAGCAACTGCGGATCGCGGAACGTGAGCGTGAGCGGGCCCAGCAGATGGCACAGGCGACGTCGGGCCTTGCGGAAGGCCTGAAGCACCTGTCGAGCGGGAACCTGACGTTCCGGTTGAACGAACCATTTGCCAGTGACTTCGAAGCATTGCGGTCCGACTTCAACGCAGCCGTTGGCCAGCTGGCGGACAGCCTGCGGTCGGTGGCGAACGCCACGGGATCAATCGACAGTGGCGCGCGTGAAATCAGCCAGAGTGCCGAAGACCTCTCCAAACGGACGGAGCAGCAGGCCGCGTCGCTTGAGGAAACGGCAGCCGCTCTCGACCAGATCACCACCAACGTTGCGAACTCATCCAGGCGCACAGAGGAAGCGCGTCATGTGGCAATCGAGGCCAACAAGTCGGCGCGCCGCTCGGGCGAAGTGGTTTCGAATGCCGTAATCGCCATGCAGCGCATCGAACAGTCGTCGAACCAGATCTCCAGCATTATCGGCGTCATCGATGAGATCGCCTTCCAAACCAACCTGCTGGCTCTGAATGCCGGTGTCGAGGCGGCGCGGGCCGGGGAAGCGGGTAAGGGTTTTGCGGTGGTCGCCCAGGAGGTGCGCGAACTCGCCCAGCGGTCGGCTCAGGCAGCCAAGGAGATAAAGGAGCTCATCCGAAACTCCGTGGATGAAGTCAGCACGGGTGTAATGCTGGTTCAGGAAACAGGCCAGGCGCTCAAGGTGATCGAGGAGCAGGTTGTTTCGATCAACACGCAGCTCGACGCCATATCAACGTCGGCAAAAGAGCAGTCGATCGGTCTCGCCGAGGTCAATACAGCCGTAAACCAGATGGACCAGGTAACACAGCAAAACGCAGCCATGGTCGAGGAATCGACGGCAGCCAGTGCTGCTCTTGCCAGCGAAGTGCAGCGCTTGCGCGAGATCATATCTGATTTCCGCGTCGGCTCCGAAGAAGGTGTGGAACCCGGTAGACCAACGGTGGTAAGAGCCGAACACAAGCCCGTCATTTCTCCCGCCCGCCGCATGCTTGCGAAAGTTGCCGGAGCTGTCGGCCGTGGTGGCGGTGCAGCGGCCGCCGCTGATCGCTGGGAAGAATTCTGACGTTCGGGAAGTACGCCGGAAAGTATCACCTGATCGTGACCGGGCTAACCACCCCGGTCACGATCCATATAGCGATCATGATTTTGGGCGGTTGGATGAGCGATGTGAACCGCCCCGAGTTTGCCGGAGACCTCAACTCGTGAGAAGCAGGGTCTATGACAAGCAAGGCGACGAACAAATTCTCTCCTGAAGTTCGTGCCCGCGCCGTGCGCAATGAGGTGCTGCCAGGTACGCCGCTCCGTCTCGGGTTTGGAGCGAAATACCGCAACCCTTGCCGAGGGCAAAGGTTCTTTCAGGGATATGAGTGCGCTTTATCCGGCGTTACGAATGGTGCGATGCACCACTACGTCTTTTGTCTGCCTCGAGAGGATGGCCCGCCCTCATCGTGGCGATTCTTCATGAACGAATGGATCTCATGAAGCGTTTGGTTGATCGTCTGATCGAATGATGTTTGGATGGAGGCGGGATTACCTGAGCGCAAGACCGACAAATCGTTGTTATCGTGTGGCCAAAAACGGGGGGCAGTTCTGTTCCCTTCAACAGCGAGTATTTTATTTGCGTGTTAGGGTACCCTGGCAATCTTCGACATGTAATGACGATGATCTCAACGGGGCTGGCGTGGACTTGAAGATAGCCACACCAGTTGGAAGGCCCTCATCCGCGGGCCAGTTCGATCAGCTGGCTTGCCGTCCGCCCAAGCTTGCGCCTGGGAGAGGCTGCCAAGCCAAAGCGGCGACACAATGACGGATCGAGCCGTGCCGTCCGCAGGCCTTTCCGTTTCTCGGGTAGGGTCGATTCCGGGACAAGGCTGACGCCCACACCTTCCCTTACCAGCGCGACCGCACTGGTCCAGTCCCGCACCTCCATTCGCACATCTGCGAGCGACAGGCCCGCCGCTTCGGCGAGGGTGCGAGCATGGACGTGGCACCCACCGGTAGCGAGCACGAAGGGTTCCGCGGCCAAGTCACCAAGCGAGATGGTTTCACGTCGTCCAAGGCGATGCGCCGTTGGTAGAACAGCGACCCAGGCATCCTGTCCAATCACTACGGCATCGCTGTCCGGTTGCGGATTAAGGACGACGCCGAGGTCGATGGATCCGGCCTCAAGCCAGGCCTCGACCTCCCGATCATCCGTTTCAAGTGCAATCAGTTCAATGCCTGGATGGAGGGAGCGGAAGCGTCGCAGGAGAGGCGGCAACACAGTGGCAAAAACACTTGGAAAGGCCGCGATCCGGACTGAGCCGACTTCCTCGCCGGCGGCCTCGGCAGCTTCCTTTCCGATGGCGTCCAGATGCGCCAAGGCAGCGCGGGCATGGTCTAGCGCTCGCTCTCCAAAAGCCGTGAGTTCGACACCATGCCGGTGACGCGCCAACAACTTCACGCCCAAGCTTTCCTCCAGCATCGCCAGCGCCTGGCTCATGCCGGACTGCGTGACGCCTACATTCGTCGCTGCCGCGGTAAAGCTTCCCGCCTCGGCGACCGCAATCAGACTACGGATTTGGGTCAGGTTCATAGTAGCAAAGCTTATATCTGAAATCTTAGGCAGTAATTTTTCTTGTTCCAGGGGATCTGTCAATATCCGCCAACAGCCGAATTAAAATGGAACCCTCCCATGAAACTCTATTTCGCCAGTGCCACCTGCTCGTTCGCTCCCCACATCGTGCTGCAGGAATTGGGGCTTCCCTACAATCTCGTCCGGGTCGACAACCAGACAAAGCTCATGTCAGAGCCTGGCGATTTCCTGACCATCAATCCGAAAGGCTACGTGGCGGCGCTCGCGCTCGACACCGGGGACGTTCTGACCGAGGGGCCGGCGATCCTCCAGTATCTGGCGGACCTGAATCCGGATTTGGGTCTGGCTCCAGCCAATGGCACCCTGGAGCGCGCCCGGCTCCAGGAATGGCTCAACTTCGTCACCAGCGAGATCCATGCTGGATCGAGTCCGCTGTTCAACAGAGACCTGCCGGAGACGGTACGTGACCTCTTCGGGGTAAGGTTGACCCGGCGCTTCGATCTCATCGAAACCGGCCTTGCGACGCAGGAGTATCTGATGGGTGACTGCTTCACGGTCGCGGACGCTTACCTCTTCACGGTCCTCGGCTGGATGAAGGGCTTTGGCATCGACCTCAGCCGCTGGCCGAAAGTCGCAGCTTACATGCGCCGGATTGAGGCTCGCCCTTCGGTCGCGGCGGCGCTGGAACGGGAAGCCGCAGTCCCGTTTATGACGCGCGCAACTGTCTGTTAGAACAGGCGAGGGACCGGGACGTGCGCCGCGCCGCCCTGTGGTGAGGACTGGAAAGCGCGGCCGTGATCCGGGAGGGCTCGTTCCAGAGCTTGAGCCGGGACCGCCGGGGCGGCGCGTTTTTCAGATTGCATCAGAGCGGGCGGGCGGTTGATGCCAGCTCTACTGGCCTGCGCGAACCGGGTCCGCGTTATGCATTGAGCGCCAACCCATCGGATGGAACCGGCACCCCGCCAGAGCAGCCTGTTATGGCGGCAGCGTCACCTGCCAGCCAAGAGACATGTCGACCCGACTGAGCCACGATGGTAGCTATGAGCCAAAACGAGCACTAACCGGTCGGGAACCGCGACTTCAACAACCGCTTTCGCTTCGATGAATTCCAAGAGCATCGGACAAGCGTGACGTAATCGTTTTCATCACGTCGGGCGCGCTTCTATCGACGCCATAGACGAAGCCAGGAAAATCCAGTGTCTTCTGGATTGCCCAGATTGCTTCGTGCTGATCCGGTGACAGAATCTGCGCGGGGTCCCCGACAGCCACCCATCCGATCGGAACGGTGGAGCCCGGTTCCAGCCGCGTTCGCAGATGCACGGTTCCGTTGATGCGGACTTCCGATCCATGTCCGATTTGCGCCCCGTGGAACACGGCCGCTCCGGTGGCGACGAAAACTTCGGCATCAATTTGGGCGCCGACCACATGGCTGTTCGGACCAACGATGCAGTGATCCCCTACGGAGCAGTCATGGCGACTGGTGGCGCGGATAACCGCGTTCTCGAACACGATGCAATTGCGTCCGATGCGGATGGCCCCCCCGGCTTCTGCCACCAGGCGAGCGCCATGCATGATCCTGCTACCTGCACCGATGGCAACATCACCACAGACCGTTGCGTCCTCAGCAATCCAGGCCTCCGGATCGATTGATGGCGACTGTTCTTCGTAAGACACAATCATTGTTTTTGATCTCCCGCTTCTATCCTGGTTACCGGGACGATGCCCGTATGCTTTCGAGATGCCATACCTTGGCAACGATCCGCCAGCCGTCAATGTCCCTCACGAAGCAAAGATGATCGACAAAGACATTCGCGTGAATCCGCAACCTCACCTTTACGGTGGCCGCAGCCGGCGAAAGCCAGTCAATCAGGATGATCTCGTCTTCGCGATCCTGCGAGCGGCTTGCGGGAGATTCACGCTTTGCGATCACCTGGCGATAGTCGGCGATCGGGTCGACCGCAATTGTACCTTCGTCCGCGTCGAACAGGCTGCAGGCGGGATGAAAGATTTTGTCAAAAAGCATAAGATCGCAGGCGTAGAGGGCATCGAAATAGGTTTGTATAGCGGCTAGCAGCTCGGTATCGCGGTTCATTGCGCTTCCTCCGTGGGTTTGTTGGCGAGTGATCGTGTCGCACGCCGACAACGCGAGTTGCCAGTGGCAGGATTGCCAGATAAGACGGCATTCATGCCAAAAAACGAGATCCAGTCCTTTCCTGCAAACAAGCGTGTGGCGAGCCTCGTCTATGATGGCCTCTGTACCTTTGAGTTCGGCATTACGGCCGAGGTTTTTGGACTGAGTCGTCCGGAGGCAGGACCCGACTGGTACCAGTTCAAATCGGTCTCGCTGGAGGGTCAGGTTCTTCATGCCTGCGGTGGTCTGGCGGTTACTGCGACAGGCACTGAAGTCGATCTGCATCAGGCCGGAACGATCATCGTTCCCGGTTGGCGCGGGCCCGATGCGCGTGTGCCCGACCAGATCTGCGATGCCCTGGTCCGCGCTCATCGGGGTGGCGCCCGGATTATCTCTATTTGTGGAGGCGCTTACGTGCTCGCAGCCGCCGGCTTGCTCGATGGCCGCCGTGCCGCAACGCATTGGCGTTTCGCCGAGCACCTTGCCCGCCGCTATCCTGCTATCAAGATCGACGCGAACTGTCTCTATGTCGATGAAGGCGACATCCTGACCTCGGCGGGCAGTTCGGCAGGCATCGATCTTTGCTTGCATATCGTCCGGGCGGATTTCGGGGCGGAGCTCGCCAACAGCGTGGCGCGTCGCCTGGTAATGTACAGCCATCGCCAGGGCGGCCAGTCCCAGTTCATCGAGCGGCCCGTGCCATTGAGGCGAGAGGCCGATCGGCTGTCGTCGATCCTTGATCATATTCTGGCCAACCTTCAAGATCCGCACACAATCAGTTCTCTTGCCCGCCACGTCGGTATGAGCGAGCGTACTTTTCAGCGCCGCTTTCAGTCCCTGACCGGTTTATCCCCGCTCAAGTGGATCCTTAGGGAGCGGCTCGAGCAAGCCCGCATCCTGCTTGAAACCGGCGCTACCGCACCCGATGAGCTTGCCAGGGTGACCGGACTTGGAAGCGCCGAAAACCTGAGACTTCAGTTTGGTCGATATTATGGGGTCAGCCCCGTGATTTACCGTAATCGTTTTGCCCAACGCCGGTAAGTGAGCAGACGCGCCACAAGCGTGCCAATCAAATTTCTCCAGCTTGATTGAAGTGAATACCATCCCCGCGACCGCACAATTCATGCGACAAGAAACGTGGTGCGAACATGTGGTTCGGCGGTAGCGCCCGGCGAACCCGGCGGGGATTGCCGTGCTGCCACTTTCGGCGGTGGCATGTGGGTGCCAACGGCAAACAAGATGGCGCTGAGCCCCGCAAAACCGGCAAACAGCAGGAACATGCCAGCTCCGCCAAAGGTGCCAAGCATGGCGCCGCCGAGGGTCGGTCCGATGAAGTTGCCGACGGTCGAGAACGAATGAGCACCAAAATAGCTGCCTCTGTTTCGGTTGTCCGCAATTCCGTCGACCAGCATGTATTCGCAGGGCACAACCAGAATCTCTCCAATTGTGAAGACAACCATCGAGATCGCCAGCCCCCAAAACCCGGCGGTGCTCATGAAGCCGATTTCACCCAAGGCAAACAAGATGCAGCCGATCACGAGGCCGTCGAGAGCGCCTGCGCGTTCGATGAACCTGCGGGCAAATGGATTCCCGATCAGGACTACTGTGCCATTGATCGAAACGAGAAAGGCATAAATCTCCATGCCTCCAGCGACATGGCTGGTTAGGTATGGAGCGAGCGTCGCTGACCATTGGCCATAAACCGCCATTAGCAGGGTGCCTCCACCGACAAAGAAGGCCAGCCGTGGATCGCGGATCGCAGCCCTCAGGCTCTCCAGCAATGGGACGGGTGCGGTTGCCTGAGGAACGTCATCACGTTGATAGATCGGTACGTGCAACAGGTGCAAGGCGACGGCGAAAGCGACATAGACTGCGCCTGCTATGATGAAAAGAGTGGTGGAGGCCGCACCCGCGGCAATGCCGATCAGCGGGCCGATGGCCCAGCCGGCATTCGTCGCGGTGTAGCGCCATGAGAAATATTTGAGGCGCAGCGGCTGCGGGCACACGTCGCTCATCAGCGCGCGCGATATCGGCTCATAGATCGCGAGCGCGACTGCGGCAACGACCTGGGCCAAGCAAAAGGCGACGACGGTTTCAGCCAATCCCATACCGATCAGCGCAAACGCCATCGAAAAAAGGGTGAGCGTCAGCATAGTCCTGCGACCGACCCTGTCCGACAGGGAACCAGCGAAAGGAGCCGCGACAGCCCCCAACAGCGGACCAATACCAAGCAGTGCACCGATAACGGCAGGACCGAGCCCGAACGACTGTTGCAGTTTGATGGCCAGGAACGAGAGCGTCATTGCGCGTGCAATGGTCACCAGTCCTGATCCTGCAACCAGAAACAGGACGTAGTTCAGTCGTTGTTTCTCCTGCTTCATTGCACCCTCATCAATATTGTTGTCGGGGCGGCATAACCGCATTCTTGAAACTTCCGGTCTCTTGGATCAAATGAAAGGGGGACTTTTGCAACGCAAAGCGTTGTGGTCTGGTTTGTCGCGAATGCGGTCAAATAATGCGCTCCTCGGGAGAGAATCGGGTCGCGAGCAGGATGAGCAGACCGACCCCGACAGCCATCATGACCCAGGCTTGTGACAAATCATCTGAACGACCGCGCAACCAACCGGCTGCAAAGGGCATGATGCTTGCGATCATGTAGCCGCCTCCCTGGACGAAGGCCGAGAGCCGACCGGCACTTGCCGGTTCGTCGGCGTGGTCGAGTGTCACGATCAACGACAGAGGAAACAGCGCGCCGATCCCCAGCCCAAGCAGGATCATCGCCGGAAGGGCCAAAGTCAGTGGCATGATGATAAGGCAGATCAGGCCCCCGAGGATGGAGCAGAGAGCGGCGGCCAGCGGTCCCCGCCGATCAGGAAAGCGGTTGATGAATGCCGATACAGCAAGACCGGCTATAACCTCCATCAGCGTAAGACCCGCGAGCACATAGCCGGCGACATCTTCGCTGCGCCCCAGTTGAACATAGAAGGGTGGCAGCCATGCCAGGACAAGCGTATAGGCGCCCGTGCCTACACCAAAAAAAACGAGCAGAAGCCAGGCTCTGCCGCTTCGTGACGGTGGTCGACCAACGGCTTGACGGAATACCGTCCGTCGCACGGAGGTATACGAAGACGATGTCCCTTGCCACAGAACAAGGGCAAGGAGCGCAGGCAGTCCCCACAGTCCCAGCATTGCTTCCCAGCCCACGAAACGGGACAACCCGGCGGCTGTCGCGGCTGCCAGGGTTGCGCCCCCCATGATGCCGGTTGAGTACAATCCCATGATGCGGCCTGCATCGAGCGGGAAGACCCGCTTGATGAACCCAGGCATCAACGCTTGAACGGCAGCAATGCCCAGACCGCTTGCCGCCGCACTGGCAAGAAGCCCGGCGCTGGAAAACCAGAAGAGCCGGGCTACGCAGGCAAGCGCGATGATCGCCACCCCGAAAGCAATGCCGCGTCCTTCTCCTACCCATCGCTGCAGGGAAGAGCCGGCGAGTGCGCCCAAGCCCATCAGAAAAACCGGAAGGGTCGTTAGCGCGCCCGCGCCGGTCGATGTAAGGCCCGATGCTGCTTCAATCCGGTCAAGGACTGGACCCAATGCGGCGAGAGCTGGCCGCAAGTTCAGGGCGACGGCGACAACGGCGATAATTGCAAGGGTGTTCGAGGTGAAAACCCGCTGAGCGATGTGTGGTTGATCGATGTCTGAATTGTGCATATGATATTATCTCAACAGAAAGAATCTTAATATCGAGATATCTCATATGGCAGAAGATTTCAAGGACTTGGATCGGGCAGCCTCCGCGGCATCGCAGTGGAGACGGGAGCGTCCCGATATCGACCCGTTTCCGATGGAGTTGCTGGGGCGCCCGGGAAACGTCCAGCCCTCACCAGCTTGCCCGAAAGTAAGTGAGGATCCGGAGTTGTTCCACACCGTCACAATCAGACAAGCGACCGCAGGCGATAGAGCATTTCTGTTTGGTCTTGCGCCTCGTCTCTATAGCGTGCCACGTCCCTCCTGGCACACGCTCGACACAATGAAAGACTTCCAGGAAAGATTTATGGCCTCGACCTTGGAGGAGGCCGCTCCGGGCTCTCTGACCCTCCTTGCTGTAACCACTGAGGATCGAGCACTTGGATACGTCCATCTGATCCCAGGCCGCGATGGGGTAACCGACGAAGCCTGCGGCCACGTCGCCATCATCGGCGTTGTTGAGGAAGCCGAGGGAACAGGTGCAGCTTGTCGACTGATCAATGAAGCACAGATGTGGGCGCGCCGGCAGGGATACAGGTTTCTCAGCCTGGATGTATTTGCCGACAATAAGCGCGCTATCCACTTTTACGAGCGTGAGGGTTTCGTGGCCGAATCTATTCGCATGGTCAAACCCCTATAAGCTCCCATTCCAGCCTATGCCGATGCCACCGTGTTCCGAGACCTGAGCTCTGAACTTCTTCGCAATATTATGTCCTCTGTCACGGAGCCGTATCATGGCACTGAAACTCGCTCGACCATTCCGCCGGTCTGTATGAAGCTCTCGCTCAAGCTCTTTTCCTTGGGCCTGGTTGCGCTGGTGGTTTTGCCGGTCGCGGTGGGCAGCACCTACGAGGTCGTGTCGCGGCATTGGGCCGAGGCAAAATACCCGCCCCCGGGCAGACTGATTGACGTCGGAGGACGCAATGTCCATCTCGATTGCCGTGGACAGGGGTCGCCAGCCGTCATTTTCGAGGCGGGACTGGACAGTTATGGGACGCTTTCGTGGGCAAAGGTACACGACAGCGTCGCCCGCGTAACCCGCGCTTGTGCCTATGATCGCGCCGGAATTATGTGGAGCGAGCCGAAGTCCTCGCCGCAACATGCCGATGCCGTGGCAGATGATCTTCAGGCCGTTCTGGTTAAGGCCGGGGAAAAGGGACCTTTCATTCTGGTCGGTCATTCGATCGGTGGACCTTACAGCATGGCCTACACCCGGAAATTCGGCGATCAAGTGGCGGGCCTGGTGTTTGTCGACGCCTCGCATCCGGATCAGGTCGCCCGATTCCCTGAAGACGCAAACGCCGCACTGGACTCCACCGGCAGAGCCATGCAGGTCGCAGCGGGCCTCGCATGGACCGGGATCATCCGCCTCATGGCGACGGCTGACGAAGCACAGGATGTGCCGGCACACGTTGCGGAGAAGGCGAAGGCCTTTATCAGTACATCGCTGGCGGCCGTGGTGTCCGAGAATTTGAATGTCGATCGGAGTCTGGAGGAGGCCGGCAGTCTCCGCACGCTGGGTGATCGTCCGTTGGTCGTGCTCACGGCAATGGCGCCGCTCAGCAATGACGCTCTAAAAGCAGGGAACATGTCGCGGCATGACGACACACGTCGTCGTGAAGTTTGGAGGAAGCTGCATGAAGACGAGTCTTCCTGGTCAACGCGCAGCCGGCACCAGCTGCTGGCGGATTCCGGACACTACATCCAGTTCGCTCGGCCCGATGTGGTGGTTGCCGCCATTCTCGATGTCGTGAACATCGTGCGGCTGGAAAACATCCGTGTGGACGATCTGCGTTGATGGTCAGTTGTCCTGTTGGGGGCTCACCTTTTCAGACGAAAGGGCGAGGACAGCATGTCAGTTAAACATCTTCCGGTTTTTGCACTGCTGGCGGCATGGGAATCTATCGATGAAAGAAATCAGTGCTCGAAGATCACCCTGGTCAGATACTCGTTCAGGTCCCGAAAATCGTTAACCGTCCACGCATGGGACGGTAGTTTTATACCGTTGGCTCGCAGGGTGTCAGGAATCAGATCTCCGTTCGGGCGGAGGATTACCGATGATACAATGACACCCGGGTAGTCGAACAGGCGCTTCCTGAACGTGGCAGTGGTGAGGTCTGGCGTAGGTGGAACACTTTTGTCTGCCAGCGGTCCCGTACCTTTGGCATCTGTTCCGTGGCATATGGCACATCTTTCAGAATAGAGCCGCTTCCCGTTTCCACCGTCGGCAGAAGCGGATGATCCCCCGCAAAGGAAGAGGGTTAAGGCAACTCCCGAAGCGACATATAATCCGAAAAACCGGGATCGGTTAATTGCAAACACTTTGGACTGTCCTTGCTTCGTTTGATCCCCGTCAGGAGAACGCGTGTATGACGTGGGCGCGGTGCCCGGATGAAGCGACTACGATGTTTTCAACCTCAAGCCCGCAAGCAGCTTGATCGACAGGGCATTGAGTTGCTGCTGCTCCGCCACCGTTAACCCCACCAAAGCGAGACGCTCGTTTTCGACATGTTTTGCAAGCATGGTATCGATCAACGAGATGCCTTTCGGCGTCAGCGCCACCAGTACGCCGCGTCGATCGGTCGGATGGCGTCGCCGCTCCACCAGACCTTCCCGCTCGAGTCGGTCAATGCGAGCCGTCATCCCTCCGGAGGACAGCATGGCGGATTCATAAAGCCGGGTAGGGGTAAGTTCGTACGGCGCACCTGAGCGACGCAGCGTTGCCAGAACGTCAAACTCGCCGCTTTGCAAGCCATGCTCCATAAAAAACGGAGTGAGGCGATCACGCATGATGAGCAGCGTGATTTCGCCCAGGCGCCCGAGTAATTCCATCGGAAAGGGATCAATATCCGGACGCTCTTTCCGCCATTGCTCGGCTGCTGCGGAGGCAGCGTCCAGATTGTTGATGGTATGACTCATTAGCGTATCTCGAATTCAAGAAGCCTGTTGGAAAGAGAGTAGCATGTATTAACGTTGTGCTCGCGCGGGTCGCAAGCCCGGCTTTCGTGAGCCCGGCTTCATGTCGTGAGGGCATTGCCCCAGGAACGTTGCTTCGACAATTGAGGAAAAGCTGTCCTCTTTACCATCAAGTCCCGTGAACAAAACAACGAATGCGTACCGGTAGTGTTTCTGAAAATCACCGTCATACATCACGGTGAGCTTTGTTTCGCCCGTCGCGGGGGAGTGGCAGGTCGCTCGCAATTCCCCGGCTGCGCGGTCCGTTTCGCTGTCGGTTGTTTTGCACTCCTGCTCAAATCCCTTCCAGAAATCGGTGTCTATAAAGTGGGTGTTTGTATCGTCAACGCAAAGAGAACCGTTGATGAACGGATTGTCCGGAGATTCGAACGCCCACAGGCCCGATTGCCGCTTTGGCAGTTCGGTAGCGGTTACTCCAGTGACGACACACAGGGTCGCAGGGACGCAATATGCAAGGGTCTTCAAAAGCATGCTGATTTGGTCCGTTGGTTCATACTCGGCCAACGCTCTTTTTTGATGTTGCCCTTCAGAAAACTTTCGATGCCTTCAATCATGCATATATCTTGATGTCAAGAATCTTTTCAGAAAGTGAATTATAGGGTGCTCCGGCTTCAAGGTGTGCTGCGCGAAACCTGACACCCGACCTTTACTTCCAGAGTGCTTCTCACAATTGCCGTCGTTGCCATCGCGCCGAATTTGCGGCTGGCGCTTGCCTGGACAATGCGGCCTTAAGCGTTTCTTCGGTCAGAGCCTTGGCGAGATCTGTCGGAAGCAGCGGGCCCATGTCGGTGAAGAAGCCCGGATTGACGAGTTTCTGGAACATGCGCTGTTGCGCTTCGGCTCTGGAAATCGCTACCTCTCCTTTTCAAGGTAGAGCAGAAAACACTCGACGATCCTGGCCGAGTTCAGCCCCTCGAACACTCTGAGCGCGTAGTCGAGGTCGAACAGATCGCGGCCCCTGTTGCGTTGAAGCAAGGCACGCAGCTTGGTCGCCAGCATTTCTTCCCGAGAGAAGGTCGGGATTGCGGCCTTTCCGGTGAACCATGGATTTTCGACACCAAAAGGAATCTCGATAGGTGGATCGTAAGCTTCACGCACGCGCGTGTTGATTTCGATCTTGACTTTTATCGGACCGGGAGAAGCCTTGTCTTCGGCTTCGACAGCGTATTTAAGTTTGGGCGCAACCGGGCTTTGATCGAAACGCGGCTTGCCCAGCCACGGATCGAGAACGTCCTGCAGATGCTCCAGTAACGGGCGGATAGGACCGGCAGTCGTCCTCACAAGGTCAATGTCTTCCGAATAGCGCAGTGGCTTGGGGAAGTGCAGCTTGTTGAGCGCAGTGCCGCCACGGAGGCGCAGTTCGTCCCGCAGGAACGGATCGGAGAAGATGGGGACAATCGCACGGCTGATAATGAGATCCTGCTCGACTTGCCGTTAACTCGCCCACGGCACCACATCATTCCAGGCGGTGATGTAGCCCTGCGGGATCATTCGTCGATCTCCGGCGGCCGGCGATTAGAAATGGTCATTCAAATAGGCCTGCCAACCGTGGCAGATTAACGATAGGGTCGGTGGTTCTGATCTTATCAAGAGCGTGCGCCTTAAATTACCTCGTCGGTCGATATGATGTTGCCAAGACGATCCGCCATGCATATTTGTTTTTCGCAAGCGATCGACCGCAGTTCGATAGCAAACTCGACCAATTGAGTATTATAGCTTCCGTCCGACTGACGTGGATTGAAGTATGGGATAAGCCGAGCTGGCTTTGTCTCACCATCATCAAAAGAAGTGCAACATGAAGCGTGTTTTCAATCCTCCCTGCGTGCGCCAACCATTCGGCGCTTATAATCACGGATTGCTGGTGGAGCCCGGTGCGAGTCTGCTTGTCACATCCGGGCAACTGGGGATTGGCCCGGATGAAAGGGTTCCACCAGACGTCTCTTCACAAGCAGAACTGTGCTTCAAGGCGATTGGCGCCATTTTGGAGGAGGCGGGCATGACATATGCGGATGTTATACGCATCTCCGGTTTCGTTACCAAGCGCGAGGACTTTCCAGCCTATATGGCTGTTCGTGATCGTTTTACCCTTGATCCTAAGCCGGTTTCGACCTTGCTTGTGGTAGGCGGTTTCACCCGCGAGGAATTCCTTGTTGAGGTAGAGGTTACTGCCGCCAAGGTTTAGGGGATGTTCAAAAGGTCATAATTTTTAACGCATTTTCTAGAGACGCCGCATTTCCGCACGGACTTTTGCCAAAAATCTGGTGCGGCTCTGAACAGTGCAGTTATTCATGTCATAATGCGCGAGATAGGTGACGCCCCTTGCCGGTCTGGCGACCGCGCGCAGCACGCGCGTCGCCATCTTGCGAGGCGGGTCGCCAGCAAGTAAAGCACGCCAGCGATTTCCCCCATAGGTCGTCACCACAACGATTTTCTTGATGTTGGTCAGCTTGCGGGTGAGTTTACCCCGGTCGCCTTCATCCATATCGAAGGTGACACCCGGCAGCCAGACGCGATCAAAATAGCCTTTGAGAATAGCTGGCCATCCGAAGTTCCAGACGGGTGTCACAATCACCAGCGCATCGGCGGCGCGCAACCGTTCGACATATGAGCGCACCGGCTCGATATTCGTTGGCACCGTGTGGTAGCCAAGGCGCTCATCGCGTGTCAGCACGGGGTCAAAGTTTTCCGCGTAAAGATCACAATCGTCCACCTCATGTCCCGCTTGGCGCAGAGTGTGAAGGGCCTCGACATGCAAGGCCGAGCCGAAGCTTGATTCAACCGGGTGAGAGTGGAGCAGCAAAATCTTCATCAACCACCCGCTTCTGCCAAACCGGGGAAGAGATAGTTCTTGCCGCTTTTGAAGTCGAAGTCGGGATTTTCCCAAGCGATCATCTTGCCAGGGTTGAGCAGGCCGTTAGGATCGGTTTCCTTTTTGAAGGCGAGCTGAACCGTGTCCGTCTGCTTCATCCCGCCTTCCTCCAGCGTGTAGCGGTGTGGATTGAAAATCGGGCAGCCATTGTCCTGATGGATCCTTATTATCTCCTCCAGCCGCTCCTCCGTGGTGAAGCGCACGAGCGGTAGGCCGGAGCATTGGATGCGACCGTCGAATTTGAGGAACTCCAGGTGCCCCGGAACTTCATCGCCGAAAATCCCGGTCATCTTTTGAACTTTGGCAACGTGATCGGGACCCGGATATTGCACCTGAAGATAAGTGAAGCTCGGGTCAACCTTCAGAGCGCGCAGCGTTGTGTGGTTCCAAGCGAGTTCATAGGCATGAGGGATGCCTTTCATGCTTTCAACCTTGTCGGAACGGAACAGTATTTCGCCGCGTTGCCGTTCGGTGAAAGCGGCAAAGGCATCCATGGATTGGGGTGCGACCATGAACACGCAAATCGACTGGCCCCGATGGCGAATGAATGGTTTGTGTCGCGGAAAATAATCATAGGGGATGGGTGCCGCAATCGGCGCAATTTCCTTGACCAGAATACCGTTTTTATGGGCAACAGCATCGCCAAGCCGAACCGCGTCCATGTAGTCGTCGTAGCCGACGAGAACGTCCACCCAGTCATAGGCCGGGGCCAACGGCATCTCCACTTCGACGATAATCCCGTTTGTGCCATAGGCATGGGTCACTTTTTGGAGGTCCCAAGCCGTAAGATCAAGTACGCGGGGCTCGGCTTCCATGGTGACGACGCGCAAGCGAAGGATGTTACCCAGGTCACGTAACCCACCCCAATGGATGGAGCCGACACCGCCGGAACCTCCAGCGATAAAGCCACCGATCGTCGCTGATTGGGCAGTGGACGGGTGGAAGCGCAGTTCCTGATTGGAATGCGCTCTTGTCTGGCGATCCAGCTCAGCGATGACAATGCCAGGTTCTGCGATGACGCGGCCGCGATGGATTTCCTTGATCGCATTCATATTAATGAGATTGAGGACGATACCACCTGAAAGCGGCATGGCCTGGCCGTAATTGCCGGTACCGGCGCCGCGCGGCGTCACGGGTACGGAATGGGCGTAGGCAACCTTGAGGGTCTGGATGATCTCCTCGACCGATTTCGGTGAAACGATCAGGTCGGCGGTAACATTGTCGAGCTGCCGTTTCAGAACGGGGGAATACCAGTAAAAATCCCGACTTTTCTGGCGTACGAGGGCAGGATTGTCTTCCGTTGCAATGCCTTCGAGTTCTTTCTTGATCTGCGCATAGTCGGCCATATGTCACTCTTTCATAAGAATGGGATCTAGGTCTCGGTAGTCCGGTAGGCGGCTGTCGATGCTCTTGCCATTGCGCATCACGATGCGGTCTCCCTGCGGACGGGATAGAAATTCGCTCCAACGGCGAGCCGTAAACAGGACCAGATCGGCGGGAAGGCCAGCACCAATGCGGCCAACATCCCGTCGACCCAGGATGTCGGCAGGTGTCGTGGTCACGACGCGCGCAACGCCATCGATCGGATGGTCGAGATGGAGAATGCGCACCGCTTCTCGCAGCACCTCGACGCAGTCGAGGTCGCCATAGGCATAGAATGGATCGCGAGTGTTATCGGAGGCGACGGCAATGGCCACGCCGGCGCTTGCGAGTTCTTTGAACAAAGTCGTGCCACGCCAGCGCGGGGTGCGGCCCGCATGGCGGTCCTGGAGATACATATTGCACATGGGCAATGACACGACCGAGATGTTCGCCTTGGCGACCTTGTCGATGACACGCTTTACCGTGTCATCATCTTGGCGCGCCAGCGAGCAGCAATGACCGACGACGACGGAACCCTCAAAGCCGAGACGAAGTTTAGCGTCGGCAATGCCCTCCAGCGTCAGGACCTCGCGATCCTCTGTCTCATCGACATGCAGATCGATATCGAGGCCATTATCGGCAGCACTGCGAAACAGGATGTCGAGGATTTTATCGAAATCCGGCAGGAGGCGCGTCGCGCCGCCCAGCAGACCACCGTATTTTCTGGTGGTGGCGACGACGCCGTCGAAAACCGGTTTGTCTAGCACGCTCTCCAGTGGCAACAAGGCGACTGCCTGCAGGGCGATGCGATCTTTCCATTCCTGTCGAACCTCAGCGAACAGGGGAAAGGAGATATCCGTCTGCGGGGGAATGCTGTCCAGATGCGTTCGGATCAGCTTCGTGCCGTGCGCGTAAGCTGCCTTCAGTGAAAACTCCATGCGCGCACGAATATCGTCGTGCGACCAGTGAACCACGCGGTCGGCGCGCACATTGTCGAGGGCGCCCATGAACGTACCATCGGGGTTTGGCCTGCGATCCCAAACATGTCCCTTGTCCAAATGGGTGTGCATGTCGACAAAACACGGGAAGACCATGCCGCCGCGAAGGTCGGCCTGCGGCATGTCAGAGGGAGTGTCGCCCGCCGGTAAAACTACCTCGATCTTGCCGTCGGCGATCACGATGTCTGCGCAAACAAGGCCATCCTTCGCCTTACCTTGAAACCCTTCGACCGTCACCGAAGGTAATGTGGCATTCCTGAGTGCAAAACGATCCGCTTGAGGCAGCGCCATAAATGCATTTGTCATCAATTTTCTCTTTTCAGGCTGCTCTCGTGCCACCGGTGCAGGAAAAACCAGGAAATAGAAGAGGTTATGCAGAAGATGACGACGCCGAGCAGCGATAACAGCACCAGTGCAGCGAACAGTCTTGGAATGTTCAGCCGATATTGCGCCTCCAGAAGGCGGAACGCGAGGCCAGACCCGGCGCCTGCCGAACCCGCTGCGAATTCGGCGACGACAGCTGCGATCAGCGCAAGGCCGCCGCCAATTCGCAGACCGGTCATGAAGTAGGGCAGCGCTGACGGCAGTTTGAGGTGGATCAACGTTTGCCAGCGTGAGGCGCCGTAGAGGTCGAACAGGTTCAAGAGATTATGATCAACACTTTTCAGACCCTGCGCCATGTTCGACAGGATCGGAAAGAACGCGACGAGAAAGGCGCAGATCAGCAGAGCGATCTGGGTCGTCGGCGTGTAAATGAGGATCAGGGGTGCGATGGCCACGACGGGTGTGACCTGAAGAATGACCGTGATCGGATAAAGCGCGATCTCGATCCATTTCGACTGCACGAGAATGATCGCGATTCCCACGCCGCCGATCAGTGCCAGTGCCAGCGCCTGAAGAGTAATCTTGGTAGTCACCAGCAAGGCGGGGGACAGAGTTCCCCAGTCGTTATAAAGCGATTTTCCCACAGCAATCGGGCCGGGCAGAATGTATTGCGGAATTGCATAGGCGCTGATGATGGCTTGCCATATCAGGATCATCACGATTACCACGGCGACGGGTATTGTGAGACGTAAAGCCATATCGCGGTTGATAATCATGAGTGTCCTCCACCGTCCATGGCTTCGATCAGCATGTTGGACACCTTTTCGCAAGCCTGCCGATACTCTTCCGAGGTGCGATAATGGGCGTCTCTTTCCAGACTTGTGACGAGTGGAAAGTCCGCATGAACGCGGCCCGGTCTTGGCCGCATGATTACGATCCGATTGGAAAGGTAAGCGCTTTCAAAAACCGAATGGGTAACGAAGACGACGGCTATCCCGGTCTGCTTCCACAGGCGTAGCACGTCGTCATTCAGCTTTTGCCGCGTGATCTCATCAAGCGCGGCGAATGGTTCGTCCATCAGCAACAATTTTGGTTTCGTGACGAGCGCGCGCGCGATCGAAGTACGCATCTTCATGCCGCCGGACAATTCGCGTGGGTAAGCATCTGCAAAATCGCTCAGCCCAACGGTTTCAAGCGCTTTGGCTACGTCGTCCTTGGCAGCATTTTTGGAAATGCCTTTCAACTTCAATGGCAGATGGACGTTGCCGAACACCGTCTGCCAGGGCATCAGTGTCGGTTCCTGGAAGACGAATGAGATGTCGCCATCCGGCAGGCCTTTGGAATTGATGCGCGAACTCGGCCAATCGATCGTGCCTGATGTGGCGCTTCCGAGACCTGCGATGATCCGCAAGGCCGTAGACTTTCCACAGCCGGAAGGTCCAAGCAGGCTGACGAACTCGCCATTCTCAATGGTCATTGACACGCCTGACAGCGCCAGCGTTCCGTTCGAAAATTGTTTTGATACGTCCTGCATGCTGACCAGCGGCCGCTTGCGGCCTTCTTTACTGGCGGGCATTTTCGAAACTGGCGGTAATGTCATTGCATGGCCTTGGCAAACAGGGGCGTCTCGAATTACGGACAAACAGGATGACCACGGCTCACCCAAATGGGTGAGACACGTGATCCAATGGCTTCATGTCATTTCTTGAGAGCCATCCCAACGCCCTTGCACACGAACTTCGTCGTATAGGCCTGCTTGTAGTCGAGGTCGGCCGGTTCGACGCCAATCGCCACCATCTGATCAAAGAACGCCTTGTATCGTTCGTCCGTCATGCAGCCGATACCCTTCGTGGCTGCTTCGCCGGACTCGAGGATGCCGTATTCTTTCATCTTTGCGATAGAGTATGCGATCTGGCCGTCCGTCATCTCCGGATTGTCTTTTTTGATTAGATCATTGGCGGCCTTGTTGTCACCATAGAGGTAGTTGTACCAGCCCTCCAGCGTGGCATCGACAAAGCGCTGGACCATGTCGGGTTTTTCATCGACCGTCTTTTGCATCGCAGTGATCATTGTCGAATAAGGTGCATATCCCGAGTCGGCGAGCAGAAAGACCTTGGGCTTCCAGCCCGTCTGCTTTTCGATTTCATAGGGCTCCGATGTCAGGTAACCCTGCTGCGCGGATTGCTTGTCGGCAATGAACGGCGCGGGATTGAAGGTGTAGGGCTTGTACTGCTCTTCTTTGAATCCCGGGTAATTCTTCTTCATCCACTCGAAATAGGTGGCAAACCCTTCCTTGCCCATGAACACAGTGGTGAGCTTGCTCATATCCCCGAACGTCTCCACGCCAGTATCGGGGTGAGCCATCAGGACTTGTGGGTCCTTCTGGAAGAGGGAGGCGACACTAACGACGGGAATGCCTTCCTTTCGTGCATCCATATCGCCCAATTGGCCGCTCATGTAGAAATCGACCTTTCCGGCGAACAGTAGAGCGCGATTGGCGGCGTTGGGGCCACCTTGCACAATCGTCACCTTGAGACCATGCCGTTCATAGGTGCCATCGGCAACCGCCTGATAGAAGCCGCCATGTTCAGCCTGCGCCAGCCAATTGGTACCGTAGCTGACTTCGTCAAGCGCCGATGCCGGCTGTGCGTATAAAATTGCAGCACCCAGGCCCAATGCGACCAGATAGCTCTTTGTATCTGTGAATCTGAACATTTCGATCCGTTCCCCTGTTAACCGGCATTGTAGGCGTGCCAGCTCTCTTTCTTTCATTTGAGCGGTTGCCATGATCTTTGAAAAGCATCAAAATTCGTGCACATTGATGCCTTTACGGCATCGCTCGCCAATTGGGCCGCTGAAAATGGCAGCGCGCCTTAGAATTGAGCAAAGGACGGTCGACGTGCTTCATTCGAGAAAACTGCGTTACATTGATGAGATCGCCAGATGCGGGTCGATCCGCAAGGCCGCTGCCAGATTGAACGTCGCGTCATCCGCCATAAACCGGCAAATTCTGGCGTTGGAGGAGGAGTTGGGCGCGCCCATCTTCGAACGCATGCCGCGAGGATTGAGGCTAACAGCAGCGGGAGAATTGTGCATCGAGCATATCCGCGAAGTGCTCAAAACCTATGAGCGGATGGAAGCACGCATTCGCGGACTCAAGACACCGCAAGCTGGCAAGGTCTCGATGGTTGCGACGGTTGGACTTTCGGCTGGGCCGCTTCCGGAGATCATCGCGAGTTTTATCGCGCAACATCCGCGGGTGCATGTCCATCTGCGTAATGACGGCCCGTCGACCACGATTTCACCGGTATTGGCTGGTGAAGTAGATATCGGCCTCGGCTTCAACATTCCTGCTACTCCCGGTATTCGTACGCTCGCCAATTTCGATATACCGATTGGAGTCGTTATGCCGCCAGGGCACCGCCTTGCCGGAGAGGGGCCGATCGATCTTGCCGATGTCGCCCAGGAGCCTTTAGTTCTTGCACAATCGGGCACGAGTCTTCGTAACGTCATCAATCTCGCATTCGCCCCGCTTTCCGTCGCTGTCCAGCCCGTCGTGGAAAGCAACGCGTCCGATATGCTCAAGCGGCTGGTCAAGCTCGGAAGTGGGCTGACGCTGCTTAATCCGCTCGATGTTCAGGCAGAGTGCGAGCGCGGGGAACTTGTTTTCCGGCCATTGGCCGGCTCCCATTCCCGGCATCAACCGATGAAACTCTTCGCACGCTCTCGCACTTCGCTCGACACGGTTACAAGTCTTTTTGTGGAGTTTATATTGTCGCGACTGGTAGAACTTGTGGCGGAACTTGAAGCCAGGGGTCACGTGCCGCCACAGCGCCAACCGGACAAAGCCGAGGGCAGTCACATCACATAGAGGTTGTCCAGCGGATAGTCGGACAGGTCGCGCAACAATTCGATGAAACCTGTGACCTGATGGCGGCAGATGGCCGCGCCCTTGGCTGCGGTGCCTGCTGCCGCATTTCCGACTACGCCGTGCGGATTGAGATCATGCGCGATCCACGCCAGGGAATGGGGCGGTAGTGGCTGCAGCAGCCGCGACTGTTCTTTCATCCATTCGGCCTTCGACGTGAAATTCTGGGAGTGTTCCATCCGCACGAGATCAGGTCGAAAATGAAGCATCAACGATGTCTCGACATCTCCACCGTGAATGCCGAATTTCTGCTCATGCTCAGAGATCATGCCTTCGGGATTGCCGAAGCGGCCCCACTGAGTGCTAACGACCGCCATGCGATGTTTAACACGCAATTCGCGGGCAACAATGCTCATGACATCGACATTGCCGCCATGGGAATTGACGATCACCATCTTGCGAACACCCGCCTCAGCAACTTTCGTACCAATCGCCGTCCAGGCCTGAATGAGGATTTCTGGGCCTAGAGACAGTGTGCCGGGACCATAGACATGCTCGTTGGCCTTGCCGATTTCCTGCGTCGGCAAGACAAGGAAATCGATATCATCCGGTCGTAGAGCCTTCAGTTCCGCCAACATGCCGTTGGCGATTGCAACATCGGTGGCCACTGGCAGATGAGGGCCGTGTTGCTCGGTCGAGGCGATTGGCAATACCGCGATCGTTCGGTCTTCGGACAGGCTCGCAAAATCGAGCGTATTCAGTTCATTCCAGTAAAACGGCTTTGCCATTCTCGTCCCTGCTTTCGTCTTTTCCGACACAGGCGTAAGAGATGCACGGAGGCTCGAAAAGCATTAATTTCAGTCTGCCCTGATGCCTTTTTGTGTGCGCAGATACTCTGACCTGTCGGAAATCTGGAGGTTTCGGTTTTCGACCGGCGTGATAAAAGTAGTTTCGCGTATTTCTTCTTGGCGCCCCGCTCCTGCAGCCACGCATCTTTCAGCTTGGATAGTTGGGCCTCGTCTCCCCCAAGGGAGCTCAGCAGCAAAAACTGACACCCCAATCTCGGTGTGGCAGTAGGCGGGTTAGCCACCCACTACGCGTTTGCACGCGACCTGGGGTGCTTTTTTATGTCGCCTGGAATGCTCATTTTGCCTGCAGATAACGTACAGGCCATCAGGAGCCATTCAGGAATCCAGGCCGGGTGGAAGCAAACGACGCCATCCAGCGGCAGTGTCTACCGATATGGGAAGTTTGGCCCAGCTGCCATGCCGGGAGGCGATCATGATGAACTCATTAAGTTGGCACAGCGGCAACTCCAGCGAGAAGCTGATGCCTGGGAATTTTTAGCGAGCGCCAATCTCTAATTACGGTTCTTGGGTACATATCTGTTCAAGAACTCGAGCAGCCGATAGATAACGCGATCTGCCGAACTAGAAGCCCTTTGCGAATTCGCGAGCAGCTTGGATGAACGAGGTGAAGGCGGCCGGCGGGTTTTTTCTGCCCGGGTAATACAGCGCCAGCGGGGCCAACGCGGGTGTCCAGTCCTCCAGAACCCGGACCAGCCGCCCGGCTGCAATATCTTCACGCACGTCCGCCTCCATGACGTATCCGAGACCTACGCCGTTCTGCGCCGCGATCCTGACCAAACTCGACTCGTCAAGGGTGATCGAGCCCTGCACGTCAATTTGGACGGCTTTCCCATCCCTCTCGAATTTCCATCGGAACAGCGCGTTATTTGGAAGGCGCGCGCGGATGCATCGAAACCGGTAGAGGTCAGCCGGAACAGCCGGCCTTCCATGCGTTTGCAGGAATTCCGGCGATGCGACGACCGCATTGCTGCGCGTCAAGCCCAGAGGTACGGCGATCATATCGGCCGGGACGAGATCGGCCGGCCTGAGGCCGAGGTCGAAGCCGGCTGCGACGATATCGACGATCCGTCCCTCGGTGACCAGGTCGATATGGACCTGGGGATAGCGCTGTATGAACGAAAGGATGAGCGGCTCCATCACCTCGCGCGCTGCCGTGGCAAAGGCGTTGATGCGTAGCGTGCCGGTCGGGACCTCCTGAAGAGATTGAGCGGCCAGCATCGCATCGTGGATGTCCGTTACCGCCGGACCGACCCGTTCGACGAAGGTTTTTCCCGCATCGGTGAGCGAGACGCTCCGTGTCGTCCGGTTGAACAGGCGGATGCCGAGACGCTGTTCGAGCTTGGCGATGGCATTGCTCAAGGCCGTTGTGGAGATGCCGAGATCGAGCGCGGCCGCCCGAAACGATCCGAGGCGGGCGATACTAAGAACGGCATCAAGGTCAGCAAGAACGGATCTGGTCATGGTGTCACGCCATTGTCCCTCTTTTCGTAATTCCTCATCCTCATTTATCCGGATTATCCTGTCAATGATGATGGTCTACCTTTCACTCAGTCGATCTCAGGCGGAGGTCGAACGGTCGCCAATGAGGCCGCGAAAAGGACTGGAGAATCGAATGATGATCAAACTACCGAAGGCCATCGAAGCCTATTTCGAGGCAGACCGGACAGGCAGTCCGGATACGATTGCTGCCACCTTTACCGAGAACGGTATCGTGAAGGACAAGGGCAAGACGCACCGCGGACGCGACGCCATCCGTGAATGGATGGCTGATGAGGCCCAGCAGTACAGCTACACGGTCGAGCCTTTCCTGATCACCACGGAGAACGGCAAGACCCAGGTCACGGCGCACACTGCTGGCGACTTCCCGGGCAGCCCGATCGACTTGCGTTTTATCTTCGCCCTCGCGGGCGACAAGGTTGCTGAACTGGAGATCACCGTATGAGCGCGTTTCTTAATTTGGAGAGCCGTCGTACTCTCGTCACTGGCGGCACCGCGGGTGCTGGCGCAGCAACCGTGGCGCTGTTCAAGGAGTTTGGCGCGCGCGTACTTGCGACCGCTCGCAAGAAACCGGCAGACTTCTCCGGCGCGGCGTTCGTCGAAGCCGACCTGACCACCGTGGATGGTGTGCAGACAGTCGTCGATGCTGTTCACCAGGAGCTTGGCGGGCTCGATATCCTCGTGAACGTGCTAGGCGGCTCTTCGGCACCTTCCGGCGGCTTTGCGGCATTGACCGAAGAGGAATGGGAGAAGGAATTCAACCTCAACTTCTTCCCGGCTGTCCGACTCGATCGTGCTCTCGTCCCCGGCATGATCGCGCAGGGAAGTGGGGTCGTCATTCACGTGACGTCGATCCAGCGGGTTCTTCCGCTGCACCAGGCGACTACCGGCTATGCATCAGCCAAGGGCGCGCTCAACACCTACAGCAAGAGCCTTTCCAAAGAGGTTTCTCCCAAGGGCGTGCGGGTGGTGAGGGTTTCTCCCGGCTGGATCGCCGATTCGGGCTCCAACGGTCTCGCACTACGGATCGCGGAGGAAGCCGGCATCAGCTATGACGACGCTGTGCAGACGATCATGAACTCGCTGGGCGGCATACCGCTCGGACGACCGGCCAGGCCTGGGGAAGTCGCTGACCTGATCGCCTTCCTGGCCTCGGACCGAGCGTCATCGATTACGGGAACCGAGCATGTGATCGACGGCGGCACTGTCCCGACAGCGTAAGGGGATGCGGTGTTCTGGACGGTGGTCTCGCTGAAGTAGACCATTGCGGATCAGGCGGGTGGTTCCCACCCGCCGATCTGCGAATAGATCGCGTCGCGCAGAGACCGTACGTCGTGGTTCAAGGCAGCGAGTTGCGGGGGCGTTTGGGTCGAGGCTGCAAGCAAGGTATCGCTGAGGCAGCCCGCCTTGTGCCGCAAGGCCCGACCCTGGTCTGTCAATGCCACCAGAACCTGACGTTCGTTGCTCGGATTGCGGGTCCGGCGCACAAGCCCAGCGGCTTCGAGACGCTTCAAAAGAGGCGTCAAGGTGCTGGAGTCCAGAGCAAGCTGGTCGGCGATCGACACGACCGTCTGATCGTCTTGCGCCCAAAGGACGTTCAAGACGAGATATTGCGGGTATGTCAACCCAAGCTCGTCGAGGAGCGGCTTGTAGGCGCGCTGGATTGCAATGCCCGCTGTGTAAATCGCGTAGCACAGCTGGTCGCGCAGGGGCGGGGGATCATTGTGGGACATTTCGAACTCCTGTGAGGACCCTTATAAGTTAGATTATTGCAAAAACCAATATCGCGATAATAAAAACGTTGACGAGCACCGGTAAATATGGAAGCTTAATGTTATCGCAATAATTATTTCCGCGAAAATTAAAGGAGTGTGCCATGACAGGCAAAAAAACCATAACCATTACCGCGATCGCAGCTGCAGCCTCCCTGTCCGCCGCCTTGCCCGCAATCGCCGTTGACGCGCTGCCACAGGACCAAACCGTCAGAAACGTCGTTCTGGTTCATGGCGCATTTGCGGACGGGTCCGGCTGGAAGGGTGTTTACGACAACCTCACAAAGCGCGGTTATCGCGTTACGATCGTGCAGAACCCCCTGACGTCGCTGGCAGACGATGTTGCCGCTACAAAGCGTGCGCTCGAGCGGCAAGACGGTCCGGCCATTCTCGTCGGGCATTCCTGGGGCGGAACCGTAATCACGGAAGCCGGCATCGATCCCAAGGTTGCGGGCCTCGTCTATGTCTCGGCGCTTTCTCCCGATGCTGGCGAGACGACCGCTCAGCAATACGAGGGATTTGCGCCCGCGTCGGAGTTCGTTATCGAGATCACGAAGGATGGTTTCGGCTATGTCAGCCCGGAAAAGTTCAAGGCTGGCTTTGCGCACGACGTCAGTGATGCGGATGTGGCATTCATGCGGGATACCCAGGTTCCGATCAACATGTCGGCGTTCGGTACGAAGCTCGAACATGCAGCCTGGCGCACCAAGCCCAGTTGGGCTGTCATCGCAACCGAAGACAAGGCTTTCGACCAGTCCATGTTGATCCATATGGCCGAGCGGATCAACGCCAGGATCACCAAGGTGTCGGCAAGCCATGCCCTGTTTATGACGCAGCCGGCGGTCATTGCCGATACCATCGATCAGGCAGCAAAAGCCGTCTCTGCCGAAACGAAATGAGCCAATCAGGAGCCTTGGCAGGAAACATCCGGTCCTGCCAAGGTGTCTTACTACTGTCGTCCAAGGCTTCTGATACGTACTAAATTTGATGTGGCATCAGCGATGGTCGTCATCGCCTCGCGCTCTGCCTCGTTCAATGTTCGCGGCTTCACGTCGATAACATGGAACCGAGCATGAAGCCGTGCGGATCGTGAACCGGAGCGCCGGCATAGAAACGAAAGCCGAACGGCCCGACAGCGTTGGGTTCTCTGCAAGACCTTCGCTAAAGGTCCTCAAGCATTGTGAACTCATTGGCTATAGGATTAGACGTGAAGTTATCCGACCGCGGAGAAAAGATGCCTTATAGGTTGTTCATCGACAATTCCTTGGATTGAGGTCATCCCAAGCAAGCCCATGTCGCGTCGAAGTTCATCCTGCAAGATCGCGACCGCTTTTGCCACGCCCGCCTTACCATCCACGGCGGCTGCGTAGAGGAACGGCCGTCCGACGAAAACGAACTTCGCGCCCAAGGCTAGCGCTTTGACTATATCGGTTCCCCGTCTCACTCCGCCGTCCAACATCACTGGCACGGCGCCTTGCACTGCCTCGACGATATCGGGCAAGGCCACAAGCGGTGCTATGGCGCCATCCAACTGGCGTCCACCATGGTTGGAGACAATAATGCCATCCACCGCTTGCTCGACCGCTATTTTTGCGTCTTCCGGATGCAGGATACCCTTTACGACGAGGTTTCCTCCCCATGTCGCGCGAATTCGCTTCACATGCTCCCAGTCAAGATGTTCCTTCTTGCCGAAATCACGCATGACGTTCGAGGCAATGATAGGCGCGCCGCGCGTCGCATAAGAATTCTCGAAATGCGGAATGCCATGCATGAGGATGGTTCGCATAAAGGTCCCGATCATCCATGTCGGGTGGCTTATTCCTTCCCAGGCGAGATTAAGGCTCGGGCGTAGCGGCGTCGAGAACCCCGCCCTGACATTGTTTTCGCGATTAGCCAATACGGCGGTGTCCACAGTCAGGACCAGTGTTTTGAACCCTGCCTTGGCAACGCGCTGGATGAGTGGATCGATTTTGCCCTGTTCGCCCGGCAGATAGGCCTGGAACCAGGAGTGGGGAGCGGCGGCCGCCACATCTTCCAAAGGGATAAGCGAAGAGCCGCTCATGATCATCGGAATGTCGGCTTCCTTCGCCGCTTCTGCAAGAATCAGGTCACCGCGATAGGCCATCAAAGCGCTGATCCCCATCGGCGCAATACCGAATGGCGCTTTCCACTCTTCTCCAAACAGGGTGGTTGCAGTTGTACGGGCTGCGACGTTTCTGAGAACGCGAGGCCTAAAGCCCATCGCTTTGAATGAATCTGCGTTCATTTGAAGCGAGGCATTTCTTTCACTGGCACCCGCGATATAGCCGAACAACGGCTTTGGAAGGTGGCGCTTCGCCAGAGCTTCAAAATCATCAAGGCAAAGGACGCCTTTGAGCCGGCGAGCGGAAAGTGTCGGAAACATCGGGTATGCCATTTGCCGTATCCCAGGATTTTAGAGAAGCAGGTGCTCCTCAGACTTTTCTGAAAGGACAAGGGCGCCTCACGGCGCCCCTGCTTTAGTCTTCGCTTGCCTCGAAAGCGGCTTTTCTGTTTTTACGGATCGTTGGCAAAATCAGGGTCAACAACATAAGGACTGTGACTGCCAGAAGCACGGCGCTGATCGGACGTTCGAAGAATACCAGCCAATCGCCCTGCGAAAGCAGCATGGCGCGGCGTAGATTCGTCTCAAGCAAAGGCCCAAGAACAAATCCCAGGAGGAGAGGCCCCGGTTCGCACTTGGCCTTGCGCAAGACGTAACCCAAGATCCCGAACAGGATGACCAGCGCAACATCGAAGCCGCGGTTGCTGACGCTGTAGACACCAACGCAGCAGAACAGCAGGATGGCTGGATACATAATGCGGTATGGGATTTGCAGCAGCTTCACCCATACACCAATCAGTGGCAGGTTGATAATGAGAAGCATCGCATTGCCGATCCACATCGAGGCAACCAGACCCCAAAACAGTCCCGGCTGGTTCTGAATAACGGACGGTCCGGGTGTGATACCGTGTATCGTCATCGCACCGAGCATCATGGCCATGATGGAGTTGGAGGGAATTCCCAGTGTCAGAAGAGGTATGAACGAAGACTGCGCACCAGCATTGTTCGCCGCCTCGGGTCCTGCAACACCGGCAATTGCACCGTGACCAAACTTCTCCGGCGTTTTGGACATGCGCTTTTCGACCGAATAGGCACTGAACGCGCTCAGTGTTGCGCCGCCGCCCGGCAGTACGCCAAGGATGGTGCCGACGCCCGTCCCGCGAAGAACGGCGCCCCAGCTCTCCCTGAACTCCTCACGCGTCGGCCAAAGGCGACCGATCTTGCTTTGGAGAACGCCCCGAACCTCTTTCGATTCGAGATTGGTTGCGATCTCCGCAATGCCGAAGAGACCGACGGCAATGACCACGAATTCAATACCGTCGTAAAGATCCGTCGATCCGAACGTCATGCGGGGCGAGCCACTATTGACGTCTATACCGACCATGCCAAGCACGAGGCCAAGGCAGACCATGCCAATCGCCTTGACAACGGAGCCATGCGCGAGAATCGTTGCCGCAAGCAGGCCGAAGATACACAGCGCTACATATTCCGCAGGCCCGAACGACAGAGCAAAGGATGAGAGTGTAGGACCCGCAACGGCCAGCGCAATCGTCGAGACAGTTCCCGCAAAGAACGAACCTAATGCCGCAATCGCCAGTGCCGCACCAGCCCTGCCTTTTCGGGCCATCTGGTATCCATCGATCGCGGTGACGACAGCCGAGGCTTCGCCGGGAAGGTTGACGAGGATCGCTGTTGTCGAGCCACCATACTGCGCACCATAAAAGATACCAGCCAGCATGATCAGCGCGCCAAGTGGCGGCAGGAAGAATGTGACGGGCAGAAGAATCGCGACGGTGGCCGTCGGGCCAATGCCAGGCAACACGCCGATCAGGGTGCCAAGAAGCGTCCCGATGAAGCAAAACATCAAATTTGTAGGTGTCAGTGCTTCGGAAAAGCCGAGCATCAAGACGTCGAGAAATGCCATCGAATTAATCCGATCAGAACAGGACGGCGATCACAGAGGCCAGATAGGCATCTGAACGCCAAGTCCGTAGATGAAGAGAAGCGCGCCGAGCGTGGTCAGGATCGCGGTCGAGACAAAGATTTCCCGCCATCGTGATTCAGGGTCAGCAAGACTTCCGACGACAAGAAGCCAGACGGTTGCGACGACGAAGCCAAGGACTTCAGCAGCGAAAGCAAATCCCGCGATGCCCACGACCAGAATGATGAGCGGCTTGGGGTTGACGGCGTCGAGCGCTTCGTGGGGCTTCATCAAAGCCTTGATGAGAACAATCGTCCCGATCAGTGCGATTATGATGCAGAGCGACCTTGGCAGAAAGCCCGGCCCCATCGTCGCCGGTGTGCCGTATGACAGGTCACGCCCGGCCCAAAGGCCAAGCGCTCCCAGAAACATCATCACACAACCGGCAAGAATATCGGGAAAGTCCCGGCTATTGGTTGCAGGCTTCATGCTCATTGCTGCACCCATGGGGTCTTGTTCCAGATTTCCTGGAAGCGGGCGAGGCGGTTTGGCATTTCCTTTTCCCACTCCGGGCCGCTCAGGTAAGCCAACGGCAGTGCCATTTGCTTGGCCTGCTTCTGGAACTCGGGATTGTCGAGAGTTGCCTTGACCGCCGCAGCAAAGCGATCGGCGATTTCAGCCGGAACCTCGCGGGGTGCAGCAATGCCGCGTTCGGATGTCATCTCAACGTTGAGGCCGGATTCGATGGCCGTCGGCACGTCAGGAAGCTGCGGCGAACGTTCTTTGCCGAAAGTGTTGATCATGCGCAGGCCCGACGTGTCGTTGCCAGCAAACTCGCTGACGTTCAGGCCGCCGCCAGTCACTTGAGATCCGAGGATCGCCGTGCGCGTTTCGCCAGCTCCATTGAACGGAACATGTGTGACCGTTGTGCCGGACTCCGCGCCAAGAAGGATTATCGCCAGGTGGTCGTCGGTACCGATACCGGAGGAGCCATAGGATACAGCGCCGGGCTTTGCCCTGGCAGCAGCTATGTAATCAGCAAGCGTTTTGATTTCGGAGGCTGCCGGCACGACGATTGCTGCCGGATCGTCAACGATACGCGCGACGGGCTTGATCGTCTTTGGGTCATAGCCGAGCTTTCTCTGTACCTGCATGGAAAGGAAGCCGGGCGTATTGATGTAGGAGAAGGTGTACCCGTCAGGCTTTGCCTTCGCGAGCGCCGTATATGCGATTTCACCAGATGCACCCGGACGGTTTTCAATGACGATATCGGCGCCAAGTTCCTTTTCGAGGAACGGCTGCATCGCGCGCGCCATGACATCGGTGCTGCCGCCGGGTGCGAAGGCCACGATCATCTGGATTGGACGATCCTTGGGCCATTCGGCGTGGGCGAGTTGGACCGAGGCGCTAAGCGCCGCAACGGCGAGCGAGACAGCGAACAGGTTTCGTTTCATATCCAGTCCTCCTTTGGATGGTGGCCGCCAATTGGTGCGAAGGCGTGTTTCGCCTGCGGGCGCCTGGCGACCGGTCAAGAGCTGCTTTGGTAGTGGTTGAACAAAGGAACGGGCGCCTTGCGCGTGAGCACGTACATCCGGCGCCGATATTTTTGAGAGTTTCTCAGACGTCGCGTCGATCAGTTGAAGCTATGTGCCGAGACTTCGCGTTATGCGTTGTCGCTGGTCCAATCTCACGTGCCCTGGCCCGTTGCGACAGGTTCAAAGAACACGTCTTGCCACCGAGCCAGTTTCGACTTCAACAGGCCTGTTTCAGTCATGAAGTCTGCGAAAATCATCACACCTTTAGGGTGGACACCCCACTCGTCTTTTACCGTCTCCAGCATTTTTTGGATCTGATCGGCATTCAGAGGCGATTTTTCCGAACCGAGAAATATGTCGGCTGCTTCCTTCGGGTTCTCGCGGATGAAGTTGTCGGCCTCTTCGATCGCTGCGACGATGGCGAGTGATGCATCCTTGCGCTCGTCGATGAACTTGCCTGTGGTTGCGAGCAATCCGCTCGTAACCTTCTGCCCGAGATAGTCGGAGAAGTTGAAAAGCTTGTGGATCCTGGAGTGGGCTTCAAGGGCATCGCTATAAGGATGTGGGGCAACATAGGCGCTGATGGTTCCACCGGCGAGAAGGCCGCTGGTTGCATCCGGATGTGGCAACTGCACCATCATCGTATCGAAGTGCTTTGCGTCCCCGAATGCCTTCTTTGCTGCCATTCGCACGAGCAGACCCTGCTGGCCGGTCGTCGATGTGACGGCGATCCGGTCATTGGCCCCGAGATCCTTCAGATCCTTGATTTCGGACTTGTTGGTGTAAAAGCCGTTGTCACCTGCGACGAGAGCTGCAAGTCCGCGAATCTTGATTGACGTCTTGGTCTTTTCAGCAGCGATCAGCATGCCGGGCAGACCGTAGGCGCCGATGTCGATGGTGCCGCTGATCAACGCGTCATTGATCGCCGGCGCCCCGCTGATTTTTTTGATTTGCACGCTTGTGTTGATGCCTTTGGCAGCCAACTGCTTCGAGAAGAAGCCCTTTTGATCCGCGACGACAACAGGCAAATAGGCGTAGCCATACTGGATCGCAATCGAGATCGGTTTTTCTTCCGCGGCTCTCGAGACATTGGGTAAAACTGTGAAGATCGACAACGCGGCGATGGCAGCCAGAGCTGCTCGCCGATGAAGTTTCTGTTGCATACTTCCTCCCGAAGTGCTTTTTGAAACGGCGTTGCAAAAATAATGAAGTCATCTCGACTGCGCTGTCAACCGCTTTTTCACATCACTAACGATTGCAGCAGCCGCTATTGAATTCGAGGAGGAACGATGGCTGGACATTCACCCCACATTGCCGTGCGTGAGGACTGGCTCTCACTGGAACAGGAAGAAGTTCTTTTCCCGGAGATGCCGATCGTCGATCCGCATCATCATCTTTGGGACAGGCCCGGTCAGCGATATCTGTTTGACGAACTGCTTGCCGATGCCCGGCAGGGCCATCGCATCCAGGCAACGGTTTTTGTTCAGAGCAGGTCCATGTACAATGTCGACCAAAAGGATGATCTTCTGAAACCTGTGGGCGAAGTCGAGTTTGCCAACGGCGTGGCCGCGCGGTCCGCTTCGGGTCTCTATGGATCATTCAGGGCTTGCGCGGGGATCGTCGGGTCGTGCGATCTGATGGCCGGTGACCGGATCGAGGCGGTTCTTGATCGCATGACGGCTGTTGCCGGAAAGCGTTTTCGAGGCATCCGCAATCAGACGGCCTGGCACGGGGATCCGGCGATTGCGACTAATCCTGTTCCACCGGTGAAAGGCCTTCTTTTGGACCCGGCTTTTCGCGACGGCGCTCGACGTCTTGGAGTGCGGGGTCTGACATTGGATGTCTGGGCCTATCATACCCAGCTCGCAGAATTCGAGAATCTGGCGCGCTCCTGCCCGGATACGACGATCATCCTCGACCACCTTGGCGGGCCGCTCGGTGCGGGACCCTACAAAGGACAGCGCGCCGAAGTGCTGGCCGACTGGTGCGCTTCCATGGAGAGGATCGCGGATCTGCCGAACGTTTGCGTCAAGCTGGGCGGCCTGGCAATGGGAGCTGGCGGATTCGACTTCCATCTTTCCGAGCGGCCGCCGTCCTCCGAACTGCTCGTGGCGGCTTGGGACCCGTATATTTCCTTCGCGATCGAACGCTTCGGCACAAAACGCTGCATGTTCGAGAGCAATTTCCCGGTAGACAAGGGCATGGTTTCCTGCCGGTCGCTGTGGAACGCCTTCAAGCGCTTGTCCCAAGATTTTAGCGCGTCCGAAAAGCAGGATCTCTTCTTTTCGACGGCTGCCCGGGTCTACGATCTTGCCATCGAACCGGAAGGAGAGTTCTGATGTTCTTTGCACCCCCTCCAACCATTAATACGGAAATCTTTTCACGAATGCCGGATCGCTTCCGGCAACCGCGCGAGACGCGCTGGGCTGACGTCAACCGTTCCGGCATGGCGATTGATTCATTCCTCGAGGGGCCATGTTTCGATAGCGAAGGCAATCTGTACGTCACCGACATTCCGTTTGGGCGGATATTCCGGATCGCGCCCGACGGAGAGTGGGATCTGGTCAGCGAATACGATGGTTGGCCGAACGGCATGAAGTTTCATAGTGAAAACACGATCTATATCACAGATTACAAACGCGGAATTCTTCAGCTCGACGTCGCAACAGGTGGAGTATCACCAGTCATTGAAGAGTATTTTTCAGAGGGCTTCAAGGGCGTCAACGATCTGGTCTTTGCTGCCAATGGTGATCTCTATTTCACCGATCAGGGGCAGAGTGGCCTGCATTCGCCAACCGGTCGGGTTTTCCGCTGGTCTTCGGCGGGGAAGCTGGACTGCGTCCTGTCCGGTATCCCCAGTCCGAACGGAATCGTCATCGCCAGAGACATGGGTTATCTGCTCGTTGCAGTCACGCGTGCACAGCAGATCTGGCGCGCTCCTCTGCATGACGGCATCGCAACCAAGGTGGGCGTTTTTCTGCAGTTGCATGGTGGCATGGGCGGACCGGATGGTCTTGCTCTGTCGGAAAACGGCGAACTCTTCGTTGCCCACACTGGATTTGGCTCGATTTGGCATGTGTCCGGTGTGGCAGAACCGCTGCATCGAATTAGGTCCTGCGCCGGGATGTCGACCACCAACCTGGCCTTCGACCCGAAGGATCGCCATGTCGTCTATATCACGGAATCGCAGACCGGCAGTATCTTGAGGGGAAGGCTACCGGTTCGGGGCGCGGAATTGTACATGGCCCGTGGGTAGGCTAACGATGGACTGAAGGGTTCATAAGGAAGATGGTGCACATGGACGACGAATATGAGCAACAGTTGCCTCGAGTAAAAGGCGTGGCCTCCGCCGATCGGCTTCTCACCGTCCTGTCCGCATACCGGCGGGGCGATGATGCGCTGGAGTTGACCGAGCTTGCCGAGCGGACAGGCCTGGTCAAAAGCACGATCATGCGCTTGTGCGTCTCGCTCCAAAGTTTCGGCTTCATAGAGCGAATGCGGGACGGTCGGTATCGTCTTGGGACTGAGATCGCCAGGCTGGGTTCCGTTTACCTGCAATCCTATGCGCTTGAATCTGAGGTTATGCCGGTCCTGGAGCGGCTTGTTGCGATATCGGGCGAGACCGCCTCGTTCTATATCCGGCGCGGCGATCAACGTCTCTGCCTGTTCCGCCACGATTCGCCATCTCCGTTGCGCATGCATGTACGGCCCGGCGATCTCAGACCCATGGACGAATCGTCAATCGCGCAGGTTTTACGTGCGTTCGAAGCAGGCCAGACCGCGAGCGTCAAAGATATTGCGCTGCCAATCTATTCCAACGGCGTGACGGATCCACACGTTGCCTCGATGGCCGCCCCCGTATTCGGAGCAGGCCAACGTCTGCTAGGAGCGCTCGCGATCACGGGGCCAGCTTCGCGGCTGACTGCGGAAAAGTCGGCGCAGGTTGCCCAGCAACTGCTCAGTCTCGCGGACGGGCTGACGAAGTCACTCGGAGGCGAGCAATAAAATTGAAACGGCGTTGCATTTTTTATTTGCAACGCCGTTTCGAAATGCTAACAAGTTGCTGCTCATCGGGAGGATGGGTACGCGCTCATAATTGTCGTGAACCCTCCGAGAGCCTGTAGCAGATGGCGAAACTCGTGGAGGAGTTCATGATCAATCTGACAAGACGTCAATCTCTGGCCTTTGCCGGGATTGGCCTGTTTGCGGCCTCTGGAGCGCCTTTGATTGCGAAGGCGCAAGAGAAAAAGACTATCAGGGTTGCTACGCAGTACGGTACCAGCCATCTAGCGACGACTGTCGCGGAAAAGCTGTCACTCTTCCAGAAGCACGCAGAGAGCAATGCAATCGCCGGAACCGAATTTCAGGTTCAGCGTGTCAGCGGCTCAACCGTCATCAACGACGGCATCTTCAGCGGCAGCCTCGACATTGGTGCCTATGGCTCCACTGCCCTGATTGCAGCCTGGGCCAAGACCAAGGGCTCCTACGACCTGAAGGGGATCGTGGCGTGTAACGAAGCGGTTTTGACCCTTTACACCAACGATCCGTCGATCAGGTCAATCAAGGACATCAAGCCCACTGACCGCATTGCGGTGACCGGTACGACCTCGCCACAAGCCATCATGTTGCAAATGGCGGCCGAGAAAGAATTCGGCAAAGGGGAGGCGAAACGCTTTGACAAACAGATGGTCCAGTTGCCGCACCCCGACGCAACGACCGCTTTGATATCCGGAAACGGAGTTACACTCTATTTTGCCGCGCCACCGTTCATCAGCGCACTTGAGGCGTCCGGGAAATGCTTCAAAGTCACCGATGGTCGAGAAATCATAGGAGGGCCTTTTTCCGGCGCGCTCTATGCTTCGGCCCAAAAATTCGCGGACGCAAATCCAAAAGCGTTGGCAGCATTTGTGGGGGCGCTGAAGGAAGCGATGGATTTCATCCGGAGCGATCCGGGTAAAGCCGCCGAGATCTATATGGCTGCCGAGAAAACAAGCCTCTCCGCAGCTCAGGTCGAAGAAGCGATCCGTGGCCAGGCTTTCGCGATTGAACCACGAGGGATGCAAAGCCTTGCGGACTTCCTGGCAAGCACTGGTGCTATCAAGCAGGCACCTGCCAGCTGGCGTGATATGTTCTTCGAGCCCGTCAGCAAGGGAGATGGTAGCTGATGGATATGAACACACAATCGGCAAATGGCACGCAGGGCATGCCCGCATCCTCGCCCTTGCTCTCGGTCAACGGCGTCACCCTGCAATACAAAACGGGAGCAGCCATTCTCACCGCGACTTACAAGGTCAGCTTCAACGTCCAGAAGGATGATCGCTTTATTTTGCTTGGCCCGTCCGGCTGCGGAAAATCGACGCTTCTGAAAAGTGTTGCGGGCTTCCTCGCACCGGTTGAGGGCGACATCAATCTGGCCGGTAAACCGGTCCGAGGTCCCGGGCCCGACCGCATGATGGTGTTCCAGGAATTCGACCAGCTGATGCCGTGGATGACGGTGATCGACAACGTGATGTTCCCGATGCGCCGGTCTGGACGTTTCCCGAAGTCCGAAATCCGCGACAGGGCACGGCGCGTGATTGCCAAGGTAGGGCTCTCGAAGTTCGAGAATTCATATCCTCACATGCTTTCCGGCGGCATGAAGCAACGTGTGGCGATCGCCCGTGCTCTTGCTATGGAGCCGCAGATGCTTCTGATGGACGAACCCTTCGCGGCCCTCGATGCGCTGACCCGTCGGCGTATGCAGGAAGAACTTCTGGAGCTCTGGGATGACGTGCGGTTTACGCTGCTATTCGTCACCCACTCGATCGAGGAGGCGATCATCGTTGGCTCCCGGATTCTCGTCCTTTCTCCGCATCCCGGCCAGGTTCGCGCCGAGCTCGATGCGACCGCCTATGGGCATCAGCATCAGGGCGATGCGGACTTCATGGCGTTCAACAGAAAGATCAACCAGATGCTCTTCGGCGATCAGGAGGTTGCCCATGACTGAGGTTCTGACGGCGCGGCCGACCCCGTCCCCCAGGCCCGACCTGGAGTATAAAACTGTCGATATCGCGCAGATTGGCAGCATCAAGCAGGATGTTGGCTTTTGGGAAGGCCTTTTTAACATTACCGGGTTTCGGCGCGCGCTGGTGCTGATCGGTTTGTGTGTCATTTGGGAGGTCTATGCGCGTTATCTCGGCAACCCCCTGATGTTTCCTTCTTTCAGCGAGACGGTGACGACGCTTTGGGCCGATATCATTTCCGGACGGCTACCTTCTGCAGCGATAACGTCGTTACAAGTTCTCGTCACAGGTTACGCAACCGCTATCGCGCTTGCGGCAGTCATGACGACCCTTGCGATCTCGACGAGGTTTGGTACGGACCTGCTGGCCACCTTGACAGCCATGTTCAACCCCCTGCCAGCAATCGCTGTCCTGCCTCTTGCACTTCTATGGTTCGGGCTTGGCACCAGCAGCATTGTCTTCGTAATTGTCCACTCGGTTCTTTGGGCCGTGTCGCTAAACACATTCACGGGCTTTCTGTCGGTCAGTCAAACCCAGAAGATGGCCGGTCGGAACTACGGTCTTGGCGGCTTGCGCATGGTGTTCTTCATCCTCATTCCGGCAGCCTTTCCGTCGATCCTCTCTGGCTTGAAGATCGGCTGGGCCTTTGCCTGGCGCACTCTGATTGCGGCTGAACTGGTTTTCGGGGTTTCGGGAAATGCTGCCGGTCTCGGCTGGTACATTTTCGAGGCTCGCAATGCGCTCGAAACCTCCGGTGTGTTCGCAGGGTTGCTGACCGTCATCGTCATCGGCCTTGTGGTCGAAGGGCTTGTCTTCCGGACGATCGAACTTCTGACAGTTCGCAAATGGGGAACCCAGAACGGCTGATGGCGGCGTAAAAAGGTAGCCGGCGCGGAATAGATTTCGGCGGTCGGCCAATCTCAAAGACACGGGGATATCAGGCAACCTGCGGCGCAGGCCGGGTGCTCTTTCCCGAATTTTCCGGCAAATGGTACAGATGAGGCGCACATATGACTGCGACGAATGAAAATGATGGACAAAGTCAGGGTCGAGTGATGGTTACTGGAGCCCAGTTGGTCTCCGAAGCCATGCAACTGCTGGCGGATCATCGGCTGTCCCCGATTTTCGCTCCGGCCTATTCGACACCGGCCGATCTGGCGGCCATAGCGCGCGATAATCATGTCGATGCAATTCTGGTGCGGCAGGGATCGATCGACCGGTCGGTGATCGCTGCATCGCCAAGATTGAAGGTGATCGCGAAGCACGGCAGTGGCGTCGATAATATCGACCTTGCGGCTGCTACCGAAATCGGTGTTCCGGTTCTGCGGGCTCTTGCCGCCAACGCCCAATCGGTGGCGGAGTTGGCAATCAGCCTGACGGTCAGCCTGATGAAGGATGTTCTGCCGCTCGATGCTCAGGTGAAGGCGGGCGGTTGGCCGAAGACGAAGTATGTGGGGCGTGATCTCGCCGGTGCGGTGTTCGGTGTCGTCGGTTTCGGAGAGATCGGTCAGCGCGCCGCCGCCCTTGCCCGCGGCCTCGGCATGAAGGTCATTGCCTATGATCCGTTTGCCGCGGATACGTCGGAGGTTACGGTCAGTCGCGATCTCCGCGAGATCCTGAAAGCTGCTGACGTCGTCAGCCTGCATTGCCCGCTGATGCCTCAGACGCACCATCTCATCAATGCCGAGCGCCTGTCATTAATGAAGCCGGATGCCTTTCTGATCAATACGGCGCGTGGTGCGGTGGTCGATCAGGCTGCACTTGTCGCGGCGTTGCAATCGCAAGCGATTGCCGGTGCCGCCCTCGACAGTTTCGAGGAGGAGCCACCGCCGGCCGACAGCCCGCTCTGGGGACTTTCCAATCTCGTCGCGACGCCGCATGTCGGCGGCGCCAGCCGCTCGGCGCTGCGCAACATGGCGGTACAGAGTGCTACTCACATCATCGGCGTCCTGGAAGGACGAGGCTATGACAACCAGGCGCTTGCCAACAAGAACCTCACTTCTGCCGCCTGAACCTATCGACATTGGAGAATTGACATGATCGGATTTCGGATTTGTGCGCGCGACCGAAAGGTAGATGCAAAATGGATAGATGCGTTTCGCAGCCTGCCAGTTGCCAACATCAGCGACGTGATGAGCCGCATGACAGCTGGCGGTGCAGCACTTCGCCCGTATTACATCGGCGGCATGATGGTCGGTCCGGCGATCACTGTGAAGGCGCGTCCGGGCGACAATCTCATGGTCCACAAGGCGCTAGATATCGCCGAACCGGGTGACGTCGTAGTCGTCGATGCTGGCGGGGATCTGACAAACGCCATCATCGGCGAGCTGATGGTGGCGCACGCAATTCAGCGCGGTCTCGGCGGCATCGTTATCAACGGCGCCATCCGCGACAGCGCCGAATTGTCCGCCGGATCATTTCCGGTGTTTGCCCTCGGCGTCACTCACCGCGGTCCCTACAAGGATGGTCCGGGCGAGGTGAACGTGCCGATCTCGATCGGCGGAATGGTAATCAATCCTGGCGACCTCGTATGTGGAGACGCAGACGGCTTCCTCAGCGTGCACATGGACGAGGCCGAAGACGTTTTTGCAGCGGCGATAAAAAAGCATGAAGCCGAGATGAAGCAGATGGAAGCGATCCGCGCGGGTAAAAATGACAGGGCCTGGGTAGACGCCGCCTTGACGAAGCTGGGCTGCATTACAGCATGAAAAAACCCCGGCCGCCGCACAACCTGGCGGCGGCTGACCGTATGGCGTCGGAAGAGCCAACCGAGCAATTTCCAGATGGAGTATTTATCTAGGGCGCGGCCCGTTTGATTCCCTTCAAGAGCATAACCTCACAAACTGTCCGCATCGCTGCCCCCGGCGTCTGGTACCCTCCGCCACCTTGCCGGATCACGCGATTTCGAGGCTTTCGAATTGCTTCAGGACACCCATTCCCTCCGCAATTTGAGCATGTCCTCTGGGTCAAGCCAGCTTTGGGCCGCGTACCGCTATCCAAGCCGGCCCTGTGATCGTGGCTCGACGGAATTCGGTCAAAAGCGGGCTTGATCGACGCGATACGGTGGCTCTGTCGTCACGCCGCCAATGTTCGTGAACGCCTGCACGGCCTTGCCTGGTTGCGAGAGCCGCAATCGGCGATCAACCAAAACGATGGGTGCCCGTGAGGTATGATGCTTCGTGTTCATAGACGAGACCTGGACGGCAACCAATATGGCTCGCACTGCAGGAAGGGCGAGCGGTTGCGAATGGAGTTTCCTCATGGTCACCGCAAGACAACCACACTGGTTGCGGGCCTGCGCAGTACGGGAATGGTCGTACCGCTCGTCATCGACGGGCCGATCAACGGCGAGTGGTTCGAGGCCTATGTCGCTCAGGTTCTGGTGCCGATATTGAAACCGGGCGACGTTCTCATCCTTGATGATCTGTGGAGCCACAAGAGACCGGCGGCGCGGGAAGTGATAGAAAAGGGGGCGCGAGACAATGATGTTTCTTCCGCCGTACAGCCTATACTTCAACCCCATGGAGAAGGCCTTCTCCAAGCTGAAGGCACTCCTGCGGAGGACCGCCGAAAGAACTGTCACCGGGCTATGGGACAGGATTGGAAAGATCATCGATCTGGTCGAGCCGCAAGAGGTGACCAAGAGGGCCAGCGTGGCGATTCTTGCAGGCGGCTAGCCCCGGGTGCAGGGATGTCGCCGCCCATGTGGTTCGCACGGTCAGGGCGCCCGGCCTCGGCCAGAACCTCCCATTGGACATCCGTAGCGTTTAGCGGAAGGCATGGATCGCTGTACGCGAGGTTTCGATGCGCCGGCAGGTTGGCGTTTCTGCGAAATATTTTGACCGTATTGCGCAATGACGCCAGCTAGAATTCCCGATAATTTATGAGAACTAAAGTCCAGATTTTCTTCCCCATTGGAAATCTGGATGCGCTGGTGTTTGACCCTGACCCCAGTCTCAAACACCGGCGCCCATTTGTCCCCACCGCGTACTGCGGTATTGAAACCTGCTGGACCGTCGAATGAGCATTCTAGTATCTGATTTTGCGCAAAGGCTGCTCTATGCTGCCGTGCTTACCTCCCTTCTTTCCAGTTCATCTCTCGCGCAGGAGGCTTCAGCCATGCCTCCCCCCGCGGTGACCGTCGTGGAGCTGACGCAGAAATCCGTCGCCTTGAGCTATCAGTACTCGGCACGGATTACCGCTAGCCGTGATGTTAACGTGCGCGCTCAGGTCGGCGGTATTCTTCTAAAGCGTAACTTCACAGAGGGGGCCCATGTCAAAGCCGGGCAGCCACTGTTTTCGATTGATCCCGCTCCATACAGGGTCGCACTCGCGCAAGCCAATGCGCAATTAAAGCAAGCGGAAGCTCAGCTTAACCAGGCTCGGCGAGAGGAACAGCGCAGCGCGACCCTTTTCGAGAAAAACGTTGGAAGCGAGAAGTCTCGTGATGACGCGATTTCAGTGCGAGAGCTTGCAGAGGCGGCAGTTGCAGTCGCCCAGGCACAGGTGGCTGCCGGACAGCTCAATCTGGATCATACATCGGTGGTTGCCCCGGTTGACGGGCTAACCAGCATGGAGCAGGTGTCTGAAGGAAGTTTGATTGGCACGGATGGCGATGCAGGATTGTTGACAAAGATCACGCAGCTCGACCCCGTATACGTCAATTTTTCGTTTTCCGACAATGAGACAGCGGAGGTGCAACGTCTGATATCCTCCAAGGCGGCGACGGGAGATAAGCCGGAGCTTCAAGTCGCTGTCACTTTTGCCGATGGTTCCGGGTATGAATATACGGGCATCGTCGATTTCACATCGCCCACGATCGATAAAAAGACCGGAACGCTGCAGGCCCGTGCAGTTGTGGCGAACCCGGACCGAAGATTGCTTCCAGGCCAATTTGTCCGCGCGCGGATCACGGGAGTTTCGATGGACAACGCCATTACGATCCCTGACATGGCGCTGATGCAGGGACCGCAAGGGCAGTTCGTCTATACGATCGATGGGGAAGGGAAGGCGAAAATCAGCCCGGTCACCCTTGGACAGAAGATCGGGAAGGAGTGGCTCGTGACCTCCGGTCTTTCTGCCGGCGACAAGGTTATTTCAGAAGGCATCATGAAGGTGATGCCCGGAGCGCCTGTACAGGTTACAGAAAGTATAAACGCCTCGACAAAAATTGCTAAAAACTGAGAGGGCCGCGCGTTCTCAACCGGACGCGACGACCAGTTTGAATAGAGTGCCAAGCGCCTGTGTGCGCGGGATGCGCGCGCAACGCCCTTTTGCAACGGGGTTCGGGAGACCGACGCGCTGACCAATACCAGCCCATGGCCATGAGAGTATCATCATGACATCGCGATTGTTCATCGACCGGCCCGTTCTGGCAGCCGTTATTTCCATCGTGCTCGTGCTTGCGGGCCTTGCTTCCCTGCGTCTTCTTCCGATTGCACAGTATCCGGAACTGACGCCGCCACAAGTTGTGGTGACGGCAAGTTATCCGGGCGCAACTGCCGAAACTCTGGCGCAAACAGTTGCAGCCCCGATCGAGGAGCAGATCAACGGCGTCGATAACATGATCTACATGCAGTCGTTTAATTCCGATGACGGGACGATGCAGCTCACGGTCACCTTTGCCCTTGGGACAGATCCAGACCAGGCAACGATCAACGTCAATAATCGCGTCCAGCGTGCGACTGCCTCCCTTCCGGAGGACGTGAAGCGGCTGGGAGTGACAGTCGAGAAGCAGTCAACATCGATCCTTGGCTTCATCGCGATGTATTCGTCAAACCCGCGTTATGATCGTGCGTTTGTCGGCAACTACGCGCTTCTGAACATCGTCGACGATCTCAAGCGCATTCCCGGGATCGGTGACGCAAAGATCCTCGGCGACATTGATTACTCCATGCGCATCTGGTTGCGACCCGACAAACTTGCCCAATACGACCTTACTCCGACGGATGTCGCCACGGCCATCAGGGAGCAGAACTCACAGTTTGCTGCGGGGAAAATCGGCGATCAGCCCAGTCAGAACGATCAGTCCTTCACCTACACCGTCACGACCCAGGGACGGCTTCCCGACACGGTGGCATTTGAGAACATCATCCTGCGCTCCGGTGACGACGGCGCTGCCCTGCGACTGAAGGACGTCGCGCGTGTGGAGCTGGGCACCAAGAGCTACACGCTTGACAGCCAGCTGAATGGCACGCCCGCTGTTCCCGTCGCGCTCTACCTGCAGCCGGGCGCCAATGCGCTGAACACTATGACAGCGATCAAGGCCCGGATGGATGAACTGAAAATCGCCTTCCCGGACGGGATACAGTATGCCGTCCCCTATGATACGACACGCTTCATCCAGGTGTCGATTGATGAGGTGATCCACACCTTTATCGAGGCGATCGTGCTCGTGGTATTCGTTGTTTTTCTGTTCCTGCAAAACTGGCGAGCGACGCTCATTCCGGTCATTGCAGTGCCGATCTCGATCGTTGGCACATTTACGGGCATCTATCTCCTCGGCTTTTCAATCAACCTGTTGACCCTTTTTGGCCTCGTACTCGCCATCGGCATTGTCGTCGATGACGCGATCGTCGTGCTGGGGAATGTCGAGCGTCTGATGAGCGTCGAAAAACTGTCGCCACGAGAAGCTGCCATCAAGGCCATGAGCGAGGTGACAGGTCCCGTCATCGCTATCGTGCTGGTGCTATGCGCCGTTTTTATCCCCGTCTCGTTCATGGGTGGGCTCGCGGGAGAGATGTACAAGCAGTTTGCCGTCACGATCGCCATATCCGTGATCCTGTCGGGCATCGTAGCGCTCAGTCTTACACCCGCATTGTGTGCCCTTTTGCTGAAGCCGGGCCACACCGAACCGCTCTTGCCTTTCCGGATCTTCAACCGCGGTTTTGATGCTCTGACGCGCGGTTATACGGCCGGAGTTCGGTTCTTCATCAAACGCTTTGCGACCGGACTGCTCATCGTCAGTGGTATGCTTGGAGCGACCGGCTATCTTTTCTACACCCTGCCGGGCTCACTCGTTCCGGATGAAGATCAGGGCGTGCTCTTCACTGTCACAATGCTGCCACCTGCCGCCTCCCTGACGCGGACCAGAGCAGCAATGGACCAATCGACGACAATCCTGTCGGAACACCCCGCGATCAGTCAGGTGTTCGCCTTCGCTGGCTTCGACATTCTTTCGAGCAGCCTCAAATCAAATGTCGGCACTTCCTTCATCAACCTGAAGGATTGGGACGAGCGAAAGACCGCCGACTTGGATGCAAGAAATTTGCCGGGACCGATGATGGGGATGAACGCCGGCATCAAGGATGCAGTTGTTCTGGCATTCAACCCTCCAGCCATCATGGGCATGTCAACGACAGGTGGTTTTGAAGCCTATATTCAGGACCGGGCGGGGCTGGGAACCGAAGCTTTGGGCCAACAAGTGGCCAAGATTGTCGAAATGGCTGCCAAACGGCCGGAACTGACATCGGTCCGTACAAGCTTCGACACGAATATTCCTCGCTTTACGGCAACGTTGGACCGCGAAAAGGCAAAGGCGATCGGGGTACCGATCAACTCGGTCTTCGACGCGATGCAGGCTACCTTCGGCAGCCTTTACGTCAACGATTTTACTCTGTTGGGCCGAAACTACCAGGTCAACCTTCAGTCGGAGGCTCCCTTCCGTGAGTCTCCCGATGATGTTCGACAGGTCTTCGTCCGGTCGGATTCCGGAAACATGGTTCCCCTCAGCGCACTCGTAACGCTCACGCGGACAATCGGCCCCGATCAGGTGGAGCGCTTCAACGCCTTCGCGTCTGGCAAGGTGACGGGCGATCCGGCCCCCGGCTATACGTCCGGTGACGCGATCCGCGCCATGCAGGAGGTGTCCAGGGAGGCGCTCGGTGAAGGGTTTCAGATCGCATGGACCGGCTCGGCTTATCAGGAACTGGAGGCCAGCGGATCAGGCTCACTCGCCATGATTTTCGGTGTCGTGATGGTGTTTCTCATTCTCGCCGCGCAATACGAGCGGTGGAGCCTGCCACTGGCTGTGATCACCGCAATTCCTTTTGCTTTGTTCGGCGCACTTCTCGCGACGATGCTGCGGGGCCTTACAAATGACATCTATTTCCAGATTGGCATGGTGACTTTAATCGGACTGGCGGCGAAGAACGCGATCCTGATTGTTGAATTCGCCGTGCTCAAGCATCGGGAGGGTGTCACTGCCGCGGAAGCCGCCCTTGAAGGTGCCCGTCTCCGTTTCCGCCCCATCGTCATGACGTCGCTCGCCTTCATTCTCGGTGTGTTGCCGCTTGCGATCAGCAGCGGGGCTGGGTCGGCCAGCCGCCACGCGATTGGAACCGGCGTCATTGGCGGGATGCTTGCAGCCACCTTTATCGCGACGTTCTTCATTCCGATGTTCTATCGCCTGATCACCTGGAGGGAGCGTCAGCCGGCAGTCGAAAAATTGCATCAAGATCACGACAGCTCGGTCGATACCGAATTAAGACCCGGCCATCTGTGAGTGCTGGCCTGTCACCAAGCCGCGTCCCCGAAATTCAAAGAGCTAAAAAGCAATCTGGCAAGGTCGAAGGAGAAAATCATGAAAATGGACGCCTCTCAGTTCCCCTACGTCTGGGTCGATTTTACACATAGTCACGCAGAGCCAGAACATGATCACAAAGAAGATTTCGAAAGATTCGAAGCTCTTCTGGCACGGAAGGAGAAGTTCGTTTTTCTCAGTCTGACTGCTGAGGAAGACGACCACGAGCACACCCAGGAGGAAAAAAAGCAGGTCTCTCTATGGATGAAAAGACACAAACACGATCTGCGTACATATGTGAAAGGCATGGTCCATATTGAGCCCGGCGCAGCAAAGCGCCTGGCAATGAAGGCGTTCGCGGCGGCATTCGCCAAATTCTGGGGATATCCGTTGCTCATTGCTGGTTCCGAAGAAGAGGCTTTGGGGTTTGCCCAGCGTCTCTTGTCGGAGGCGCCGGATAAGTAAGAACCCGCCACATCTGCTCGAATCGCAAACCTGAGCCGGCCGGGTCACGCAATCCGCTTGATCAAAGCCATTTGGCCGGATCGCGATATATTTTGTCCGGATGCCGATATGCAGAAATCAGGCAAACATGACATAGGATGTCATCTTTTTGTCGGTCGTCGACGATCGACATCACTCGTCGCCAGTTCTGCTGATATTTTAGGAACAGTCATGTCACGAACTCCCTACCTCCCTGTGATCGTCATGTTGTTTTCATTGTTTATATCGTTCGGTAGCGCACATGCGGACGGAGTTACGGTTCAACATGCGATGGGTGAAGCCGAGGTCAGGAAAGATCCCAACGTCGTTGCGACACTAGATGTTTCAGCACTCGACACCTTGTATGCTATCGGCGTTGATGTGCAGGGGGATGGAAATGAGTGTCCGGGTCTGGGAAAAGCAGTCGATCATCAATTATTTCAGGCCGTCGCGGCGGATTTGAGGCGCGGCATCGTGGATGCGACCAGATAACGCCGTAGCTGACCGGCAATATTGCATTGGTTTCGGGATTCGGGAGGGTCGTCGGATTTCGGGTGCACGAAGATGAAGCGGTAATTTCAAGACGGGTGCACCTCGGTCAGGCTGTAGTTTTGGTCCATCAGATACCGGGCTGGCGGCTTTCCCAACGTCTTTCGAAACATTGTCACGAAACTGCTTGCACTTTCATATCCAAGATCTATTGCGACATTTTGAACGATTTCGCCGTCGCCCAGTCGCTGAAGGGCGAGGACGACATGCAGCTGACGTCGCCACCGGCCAAAGCTCATGCCGGTCTCAAGCTGAAGCGATCGGCTCAAGGTGCGTTCGCTCAATCCGATCCTCGCTGCCCATTGGGCTAAAGTCGCCTTGTCTCCCGGATATTTGAGAAGCAAATCTGCAAGCTGCTGAAGGGGAGCCGATTTCGGCATCGGGAACGAGAGCTTCACTTCTTGTGCAGCATCGAGTTCATCCAACAGGACAGCCAGGATGCGAAAATCCGCGTCGAAGAATGGCGCATCGACAGGCGACTGCGCGCATCTGAGAACCAGCTCCCTCAAGAGAGGCGAAACGGAAAGAGTTGCGCAGGACTTTGGCTGCCTGGTGATCAATTCAGGGTCGATGAAGACCGCGTAGCATTCGATGTTACCAGACAAGCGCCCCGAATGAGCTTTCCCTGCGGGCATCCACAGCGCGGAATGGGGAGGGACGATCCAGACACCATCGTCTGCTTCGCAAGTCACCATTCCTCTGAGGTTCAGCAAAAGCGAGGCCTTGTTGTGTGCGTGTTGTCCCTTCTCCCAATAGGAAACCGCTTTTTTTGCACCAACGACGATGAGAGGTTTATCCACCGTATCAGGATCAAATTCGGTCTCGAATTCTTCCAGGATAGGCATTGGAAAACCTCTTCATCATCTTCAATCAGTATTGGCGCAGACGCACATGCCATCATAGCGCTGCTATAGCGTAGCCGGTCAGAAGGATTTTGAAATCCCGACCCCCAGGACGCGGCCCTGGCTCACGGAAACAAGCTGGCTGCCGAGGAAACCGGCGGAACCGAACGTTTCATAGCGTTCGTCGAACAGGTTGCGTCCGAAACCGTAGATTTCAAAATCACCGCCTGTGTTTTTCCAGCCGACCCGGGCATTGACGATGCTATAGGCGTCAAGGTCGAATGTGGACTGCACATCAGCAGGGCGAGAGCTTCTGTACTGATAATCTATGGCGGCATTGAACGAGCCGGGCAAGCCTACCATTTCAGCATCCGTTTCATAAGCCAGGCCCGCCGAGACACTCCATTCCGGGATATTGGGAACCCGGTTGCCTTCGAAAATCGAGCTCGCTCCGTCCGAACCGAGGCGGGTGTGTGTGTAGCCTACGCCCGCGTTGAAGCTCAATTCGTCCGTAATTGCAGCACGCGCCTGCAGTTCGAACCCGGACGTCTCATAACTCTGGAAAGTCGTGGCGAAGCCTCCAAGGCCCGGATCATAATAGCTCAGGACGCCGTTCTTCACGTCATTATAAAAGACACTCCCGTCCAGTTCGAGACGGTCATCGAAAAGTGCGACTTTGGTTCCAAGTTCGTAAGTCCAGTTCTCTGCCGCCGGATAAGCGTCGGCCACGATACCGTTGTTCGGATAGGAAAACAGCGGGTAAATTCTGGTTCCATGACCCCGGGCGATGGAGACGTAGCTCTGTGCGGTTTCGTTCCATTTGTAGGCGAGCGCGGCGCGTCCTGTAAGATAGGTTCCGTCGGCATCGCTATCGCCCGTCAGGCTGGCAACCCGAAGATCGTTGGTCTGTTTGAATTTGATGTCATCATGGCTCAGGCGCCCCCCGAATGACACTTCCCATTTGTCGCCGAGCGGGACGGAGGCGTCACCGAACAGGCCGAGATTCAAAGCTCGAAGGTTCGTGTCCATGGTGACGAGACCGGAATATGGGAATGGCGCGCATTGAGGAGCGGTGCAGCTGTGGTCGAGATCCGAATAATTGAGACTTCCTCCCACGACCCACCTGATATCGTCCCCTTCAAGGGAGTTAAGCCGGATTTCCTGACTGAAGATTTTTTCCTTGTCGACGCCGTGCCAAACATTGCTCCCTACCAACGGGAACAACGATGGAATGAGCACATCATTTGCTTCGGTCCGGGCCGTCATCTTGTTACTCTGAAAGCCTGTAATGGACGTGAGGGAAAAGTTTTCGAACTCGTGCTTGATAGTGAGTCCGACATCGGCATGCGTCGTAACATAGTCAGGTTCTGTCACGACTCCACTGACAGGAAACCCTGGCGCTCCACGCAAAAGAGAAAAGGGGGCGTTTGAATCGTCACGAAGATAATTCCCGGTTAGTGCGATGGTCGTGTCATCGAGGCCATTGAATTGCAGCCCTCCGCGAAAGGCACCAATTTTTCTTGCGCCGAGATCGTCGGTGAACAGGCTGTCGATGTCCCCGTCATAGTGATTGAAGCGAATTGCCATTCGCCCGTTCAAGGCGTCGGGAATCAGCACGCCGCCGAGTGTGGCTTCGCCCATGGCATAGCCATGTCCTCCGTATTCGGTTGTGATCTTTGCCTCGTGTTCGCCGTCTGGCTGTTTGGTGGTCACGTTGATTGCGCCGCCGAGCGCATTCGTGCCCCAAAGCGTTCCCTGCGGCCCGCGAAGGACTTCCACATGATCGATGTCAAAGAGCATATTCTGAGAACTCAACATACTCTGGGGTATGCCATCAACCGTAAAGCCGATTGTGCCATCGGAGAAGTTGTTCGGCACGCCCAGCGAACTGATGCCGCGTATCGAAAAGAACTGTCTGCCCACGGACGCATTCTGCCATACGACATTTGGAGACGCTGCTGCGATCGCTCCGCCTGAGTCGAGTGCATTGCTTTCAATGTCTTCCGGCTTTACGACGGTGATGCTTTGAGGCACGTCCCTTATGTATTCTTCCGTTTTTCGTGCAGTTATGACGATTGGCTTGAGGATGGTCGATTCCTGTTCGGTCGCTTCCTGGGCAATCGCGGGGATAGCCGACGTGGCCACGATCGCGAGCATCGACACGCAAACAAGGAGTTTCATGCTATATTGGTTTTGGAGTTTGTTTTGACCATCTGGCTTGCTATCCGCGTCGCTGTTCATGCTCTATCGTCCCGATTAACTTGACTATTTTAGTCTTCTAATCAGTTTCGTGACCACGAGCATTTCGATATCTGGACAAAATGTTTTGCATTTCGGCCAAACCGTTCCGGAGGACAGACGTTGTGTCTTTTAGACGACATATGAGCTGCCGTATTCAGTCTTCAGGCGAGTTGTCGCAAGGGCCTGGCCCGTGGTTCACCCCGAGGGGATTGCGTTTCACGCGATATCAGCTTTTCGAAGTGCGAAGGGTCGCATGAACAGGCCATTCTGATCGTTGACGGTCCAATCTCCGGTAAAAAGCGGTCGCTTCCCCGCATGCGAAGCCGGGAACCGGGTGTCGTCGTCTGGGCAGAGGTGTGACACGAGTTATTACATCTTTGGCAAAGCCAGGAGACACCACACTGTCACCATAGCGTCGGTTCAGCAATTCGGAGACCGAACATGACACTTGGACTTTTAGAGATTCGTGAGGTCAAACAAGCGCTTATCATTTTCTGTAAAGAGAATGAACTGGAGCTGGGCGACCAGAACGCGCTCACTGCCGCGCAACGGCTGCTGCGGTTTGCCCAACAGCGATCGGCCACATCCGAACAGTTGCTCGGTCAATTGCGCGCTGAGAACGCTGAATTGTTTCAAGAGGCTTCATAAGCGAGCTACCGGGGGCGGGCTCGGTAGCTGTCTCCCCGCGTGAATAGCAGGCGACAGATTGATACAATTTCTGAAGTCTCCGGCATATCGCCGTGACAAGACCTCGTTACGTTGAAAACCGTTACGCTGCGAAAGCCAACGACAGCACTATCAAGCACGGGGTTTTAAAATGGTCCGACGTTCCAAGATGGTCCTCCTTCATATGGTTTTCCTCGGGTTTTGCAGTTTTGCGTTGCACGGTTGCAATTCAGAGGTCGAGGCACAACAGTCGGCCACGGCCCAGGATCCCGAAGTAAGTGTTCAAGAACTAAAACAAAAAAGCGTATCTCTCACGCGTGAACTGCCGGGGCGGACGAGTGCCCATCTGGTTTCTGAGGTTCGCCCCCGCGTGACCGGTGCGATCCAACGGCGCGTGTTTGTAGAGGGTAGCAACGTTGCAGCTGGCGATGTCCTGTACGAACTGGACCCGACGCCGTTTGAAGTTGCCTACCGAAATGCCCAAGCTGCCTTGCAGCGAGCCGAGAGCGCGGTTCCAAGCGCCCGGGCCAGGTTCGAACGCTACGAGCGGCTGACCGCCAACAATGCTGTTAGTGAGCAGGAACTGGATATTGCCCGGACGCAGTTGCTACAGGCGGAAGCAGACGTTGCAGCGGCGACGGCTGCACTTGAGGCGGCCCGCATCGAACTTGGCTACACAAAAATAGTCGCCCCGATCAGCGGACGGGTGGATGGCTCAGCCGTCACACAGGGGGCTCTGGTTACGCGGGACCAGGCGCAGCCGCTGACCGTCATCCGTCAGCACGACATCATCAATGTGGATCTTGTAAGGTCTAGTGCCAGCCTCCTGGCACTCAACAGGGCGCTGGCCTCCAACAGCATCCGGTCAAATGGAGAATATGTCGCAGTCGAGCTGAAGCTTGAGGACGGTTCACGCTTCCCGCATCCCGGCAAGCTTCAGTTCCTTGGGTCAGCGGTTTCACAGTCAACCGGGATGGTGTCGTTGCGTGCGGTCTTCCCCAACCCTGACGGGATGCTAATGCCGGGCATGTATGTCCGTGCCCTTATTGAAGAAGGCTTTGTCGAAAGCAGTTTCCTCGTCCCTCAACGGGCCGTATCCCGCAATTCCCGCGGACAAGCCGTTGCCCGGTTTGTCACCGGGGATTCAAAAATTGAAGAACGTGTTCTGACCGTTGACCGGTCCGTAGGGAACAACTGGCTCGTCACCGATGGCGTCGCCGAGGGCGACCGCCTGGTAGTGGAGGGATCGCAGCGAACTCGGGTCGGACAGAACGTCCGTGTCAAGATGGTCGTCGTTGAAGATGACACGGGGGTGGTGCGGGGCGTGGAGCAGGCCTTGGCGGCGTCACGTGAGCCGAGCCGCGATGCGAAGGCTGTTGAGCGCGCGCGCACCTTCTCGCTTCAATAGGATTTATGTCATGTCGCGTTTTTTTATCGAACGACCCATCTTCGCCGTAGTTCTGGCAGTTGCGATCATGATGGCAGGGGCGCTCTCGATCCCCTCGTTGTCGATTTCCCAATATCCTCAAATTGCACCGCCGGCGGTTCGGATCACCGCGAATTATCCCGGGGCCGATGCACAGACCGTCGAAGACTCGGTCACGAAGGTAATCGAGCAAGGGATGACCGGGATCGACAATGTCGATTATATCTCCTCGAATTCCACTGCGACCGGCGAGTCTTCGATCACGCTCACTTTTACAAGCGAAGCTGATCCCGATGTGGCGCAGATGCAGGTTCAAAACAACCTCCAGCTTGTTGAAGCACGCTTGCCGCAGGCTGTGCTCGATAGTGGGTTGACCGTTTCAAAATCGACCGCAAGCTTTTTCTTGATTGCCGCTCTCGCATCATCCGACGGAAGTCTCAACGGGAACGATATCGCCGACTTTATCGACACTACGCTCATGGATACGTTACGACGGATTCCCGGCGTCGGGGAAGCACGCCTTCTTGGATCTGATCGCTATGCGATGCGTATCTGGATCGATCCGGATAAGCTGGCTCAGCACGGGTTGATGGTCAGCGACGTCACGCAGGCTGTGCGCGCGCAAAATACGCAAGTCTCCGCCGGCCAACTCGGTGCCGTACCGCAGCGACGTGGCCAGCAACTTAACGCCACGGTTACAGCGGGCAGTCGTCTGCAAACCGCAGAGCAATTCGAGGCGATCATTCTCGACAGTGATGCAGATGGATCCGTTATCCGCCTGAGCGACGTTGCGACGGTGGAGCTGGGTGCGGAGAGTTACACCCTCTCAAGCACCTACAGTGGTACGCCAGCGGCCGGCGTCGGTTTCCGATTGGCGGCAGATGCAAACGCACTGGATACCGCTGAAGCCATTCGGGCCGAGATTGAGCGGCAGCGACCGAATTTTCCGCCCGGCGTGGATGTACATTACCCGTTCGACACCTCGCCTTTCGTTCGATTGTCGATTGAGGGAGTAGTGGTTACGCTCATCGAGGCCGTCGTCCTTGTCTTCATCGTCATGTATGTGTTCCTGCAAAATATCCGAGCTACAATTATCCCGACGATGGCCATTCCAGTGGTGCTTCTCGGCACGTTCGCCGTTCTGGAACTGCTCGGCTACTCCATCAATACCCTCACGATGTTCGGGATGGTGCTGGCGATCGGTCTCCTGGTGGATGATGCCATCGTGGTCGTGGAGAATGTCGAGCGGGTCATGGGGGAAGAAGGCCTCGGCCCGCGCGAGGCGACGATCAAGTCAATGGGCGAGATCAGCAGCGCGCTCATAGGCATCACAACCGTCCTGGCCGCTGTGTTCATTCCTATGGCTTTCTTTTCTGGCTCCGTCGGTATCATCTATCGACAGTTTTCTGTTACCATTATCACATCCATGATCCTGTCTGTCCTTGTCGCGCTGGTGCTGACGCCCGCCCTTTGCGCGTCTCTCCTCAAGAGACCAGTCCACGGAGCGGCGAAGGCTGCGCCCTTTCGATGGTTCAATGCAGGGTTCGCTCGCTTCACAAACGGGTATCAAAACGCCACTCAAGTTCTGCTTCGCCGCATCGCGGTTGGCGTCGTCATGTGCATAGCAATCGCTGTTGGAGTGGGGTCGCTGTTCACAAAGCTGCCTTCTGCTTTTCTTCCCGAAGAGGACCAGGGACGCCTTGTGACCGCCGTCCAGTTGCCGCCAGGCGCGACGGCTGACCGTACACGGCGAGTTCTGGATCAGGTCATCGAGCACTACCTGACAAATGAGCGTGATTACGTCGAAGGCATATTCGGATCTGTCGGCTTCAGTTTCGGCGGACAGGGGCAGAATGTCGCTACCGTATTTGTCGCGCTGAAGGACTTCGAGGAAAGGCGTACTCCCGAGGCATCGGCCGCGGCGATTGTCCAGCGGGCAATGGCGGCTTTCACGAAGATATCCGACGGCCGTGTCGTCGCGCTAAATCCTCCTGCGATCCCGGGCTTTGGTAATAATAGTGGTTTCGATTTCTTTCTTCGCGACACCGGCAACGCCGGACACGAGGCTTTAATGACTGCCCGCAACCAGCTGCTGGGCGCGGCAGCGCAAAACGACCGGCTGACAGGTACACGCCCCAACGGACAGGACGACACGCCACAATACTCGATCGCTATAGATCGCGACCGCGCGAGCGCACTGGGTATCAACCTGTCGGATATTGACGCCACTTTGTCTACAGCCTGGGGAGGCACATACGTAAACGACTTCCTCGACCGCGGCCGAGTAAAGCGCGTCTACGTCCAGTCCGACGCCGAATTTCGCATGCAGCCGGAGGACTTCGAGCGCTGGCATGTCCGCAACAATCTCGGTGAGATGGTTCCTCTGTCATCCTTTTCGACCGGGAACTGGAGTTTTGGGTCACCAAGACTCGAGCGATATAATGGCGTGTCCGCAGTTCAGCTCCAGGGTTCGCCCGCAGTTGGGATAAGTTCCGGGCAAGCAATGGAGGAGATTGATCGCATGGTCGCTGATCTTCCAGCGGGGTTCTCCCACCAATGGACCGGCCTATCGGCGGAGGAGCGTCTCGCAGGCAATCAGGCCCTCCAACTGTACATCATCTCCGTCATCGTCGTCTTTCTGGCGCTTGCCGCACTTTACGAAAGCTGGACGGTTCCCTTTTCTGTCATGCTCTCGGTTCCGGTGGGCATTTTGGGAGCACTGATCGCGGCAAGCCAGTTCGGCCAGCTGAATGATGTTTACTTCAAGGTCGGGTTGCTTACGACGATCGGACTGACAGCGAAAAACGCAATCTTGATTGTCGAGTTTGCGACAGCGGAAGAAGTGAAAGGGAGAAGCCTTGTCGAGGCGACGATTGAGGCGTCACGTCAACGCCTTCGACCTATCCTCATGACCTCCTTTGCCTTTATCCTCGGGGTCTTGCCGCTCGCAACTGCTTCGGGCGCGGGGGCCGGGAGCCAGAATTCTATCGGTATCGGCGTGATGGGCGGGATGATCGCGGCGACGGTCTTCGGCATATTCCTCATTCCGGTTCTCTACGTTGTAACCCGCAGGCTGGCCGGTCTCGGGAGGTCGCGCTCGTCTCGTATCCCGCCGACTGCGAACGCACCGGCGGAATAGGGTTCAGGCCTGAAGCTGCTTCGCCAGGATTGGCGTTCCGAATTAAGTACGCCAAAAAGGCGGCAGGGAATTTATTTATGCGTAGTGTGAATCTTGACGACAGCGTCGTTGCGGGTCGGAAATAGTCAAAAGGATGAGGGCGAAAAGAGCTGCCAGGAATGACAAACGATCCTTCAGCTGCATTCTGATCCTGATGGCGAGGCGGCAGGAGAGGCTTGGAGAGCGTGAGGGGTGATATATGGGTGAGATGAGATGATGATTAACCTGGATCCATTGGTGATCGCCGAGACCTGGCGGAAGAGCGGGCGCGAGGTGGCGATAGCCACCGTCATCGAGACGTGGGGCTCGGCGCCGCGGCCGACAGGGAGCCATTTGGTGATCGATAGCGACGCCAATTTCGAAGGCTCTGTTTCCGGAGGTTGTGTGGAGGGCGCCGTTATTACCGAAGCACTGGAGGTCATAGGCACCGGTGAGGCAAAGATGCTGGAATTCGGTGTCTCCGATGAGACGGCCTGGCGTGCCGGGCTTTCCTGCGGCGGGCGCATTCGCGTCTATGTAGAAAAGCTTGGCTGATGGACCTTTCGACACTGGAACGGCTGAATGCCTGCCGACGCACACGGGCTGCGGCCGCATTGGTCACCGATCTCGACAGTGGTAAGTCGAGCGTCATTGCAGAAGGTGACAAGCTCAACGGCGCCCTCGGCGAGGCGGTGGCTTCTGCGTTCCGGTCCAGGCGTTCAAGCGTTGTTGAGATTGACGGTGGTCGCTGTTTTCTGAACATTTATCTGCCGCCACCCGATGTCGTCATTATCGGAGCCGTCCATATAAGTCAGGTCTTGGCAAAGATGGCAGCACTCGCTGGCTTTAGTGTACGTATTATCGATCCGCGGACGGCATTTGCGACGCCTGAGCGTTTTGCCGGGATCGATCTGATTGCTGACTGGCCCTCAGACGCACTGAAGGAGAAGCCCCTCGACGCTTATACTGCGCTCGTTGCAGTGACGCATGATCCGAAAATAGACGATTTCCCGATTGCGGAGGGCCTGCGTCGCGGTTGCTTTTATGTTGGGGCACTCGGAAGCAGAAGAACCCATGCATCGCGTCTGGGTCGCCTGAGGGCCGAGGGCTTTGCCGACGAAGCGCTCACCCGCATCAACGGGCCGGTCGGGCTGCCTATCGGTGCCTCCAGTCCGGCAGAGATCGCGGTCGCTATCCTCGCACAGATCATAGAGGCGTTGCGAACGCGTGATATGGGATCGCGGAAGGGTGAGATTCAATGAAGTTCGGCGAATTTCCAGTCGCCAGGGCGGAAGGACTAATGCTGGCGCACGCGGTCCGATTGCCGGAGCGGACCTTGCGCAAAGGGCACCGTGTTTCTCGAGCGGACGTTGAGGCACTCAAACAGGCCGGTATCGTCAGCGTCACCGCAGCGCGGATCGAGGACGGCGACCTCAACGAAGACGAGGCAGCCCGGCGGCTTGCCGAAGCTGTCGCGCGGGACCACCTGCGTTTCTCCGAGGCCACGACGGGACGCGTAAATGTCTATGCCGCCAGTGACGGGCTCTTCGTTGCAGATCGTTACGTCGTTGATTGCGTCAATCGGATCGATCCGGCGATCACGCTGGCCTGTCTCGCCGATCATGTGCGTGTCCGGGCAGGCGATATGGTGGCGACTTTCAAGATCATTCCCCTTGCCGTGCCGGGCAGCAAGGTCGAGGCCGCTTGTGACACCTTGAGAACGGCTGTGGCCTTGGAGGTCAAACCGTTCAGTGAACACGCGGTATCCCTTATCGCCACCGAACTGCCGTCGCTCAAGCCCGCGGTCATGGACAAGACTGCGCGTATTCTGGAGCGCCGGCTTGCCTCATACGGCAACCGGCTGGAACGCGAGCAGCGGGTGGCTCACAGACATGATGCTGTCGCCGCCGCCATCAGTCAGGTGATAGCCACCTCTGAACCCTTCCCGAAGCTTGTCATCATCTTTGGTGCCTCGGCGGTAATCGATAAGGACGATGTTATCCCCGCAGCTATTCGTCAGGCGAAAGGCGAGATCTTGAGCGTCGGTATGCCCGTCGATCCCGGCAATCTCATTGTTCTCGGACGGATTGGCGAGACCTTTGTTGTGGGGGCGCCTGGTTGTGCGCGGAGCCCAAAGGAGAATGGCTTCGATTGGGTTTTGGATCGCATTCTGGCCGGTGAGAAGCCGGATGCCCGGGATTTGACGGGCATGGGTGTCGGCGGGCTGCTGATGGAAATCGAGACCAGGCCACGGCCGCGAGAAAGCGCCACAGAACCCAGTCGACCGGTGACGGTTGCAGCGGTCATTCTGGCTGCCGGGATGGCGAGTCGAATGGGCGAGGGCGGTGCTCACAAGCTGCTGGCCGAATTCGATGGCGAGCCACTGGTGCGCCATACGGCGAAGACTGCCCTTACTGCCGACGCAGCATCCGTCGTCGTCGTGACAGGCCACCGGCGGAGCGAGATTATGGCGGTGCTGTCCGGACTGGATTTGACAGCTGTCGAGAACCCTGACTATGCGTCCGGTATGGCAAGCTCGCTGATTTCAGGGTTTTCAACTCCGGCAGCGCGCGATGCGGATGGTGTTCTCGTCATGCTCGCCGATATGCCCGGCGTGAAGGCAGGCGATCTCAATCTCCTGATTGCAGCCTTCCGCTCTGCTTCCGGGCGTGCAATCGTCCGCGCAGTCTCGCGGGGAAAGCGTGGCAACCCGGTCATTCTTCCCAAATCGCTTGGCGACGCTGTAATGCGGCTTGAGGGCGATATCGGAGCACGACATATCATCGAAACATCGGGGCTACCGATTATCGACGTGGATATCGGCGATGCGGCGCATCTGGACGTGGATACTCCCGAGGCCGTTCAGGCGGCCGGCGGGGTTTTGACAAGATGAAGTCATCGCGCCTGCAATTCCGGGCCTGGCCATTGAAGCCTTGACTCAGACGTGCGGTGAATTGCGCTTTTCCGGGCCGGCTGCTGCGTGGCACCCCGTCATCCGAACCGTCGGCTGCTGTGAAACTTTGATACACTTTTTCGGCTGCGAAGATGTGGTGACTTGATGTATTCTCCACGGTAAACAAGGACATCACCATGGACGCGGCCGCGCATATAGTTGTTGTTGATGATCACGGTGATATCCGGGATTTGGTCCAACAATATCTTGAACAACAGGGCTACAGGGTCACAGCCGTAGAGAGCGGCGCGGCGCTACGCCGCCTGTTGGAAAAACAGACAGCTGACCTGATCGTTCTTGATGTGATGATGCCAGGCGAGGACGGGCTTTCGGTATGCCGTCAGTTGCGCACATCTACCGCCACTCCGGTAATTTTCCTCACCGCTATGGCGGACGATACTGACAGGATCATCGGCCTGGAACTTGGCGCTGACGATTATCTCGTCAAGCCTTTCAATCCGAGAGAACTCCTGGCCCGCATTCGGGCAGTGCTGCGCAGATCGGGCAACCCTACTATGCCGCTCGCTGCGGCCAACCTGAAGAATGTGCGGGTCGGGCCCTGGCGCGTGAACCTTGGCCGTCAAGAGATCTCCGGCGAGGACGGAGTTGGAATTCCCTTAAGCTCAGCGGAGTTCCGCTTGTTGAAAGTCTTCATCGAGCGACCGGGGTTTGTTCTGAGTCGAGAGCAGCTGCTCGATCTGACCGTTGGTCGCACTGCTGACGTCTTCGATCGCACTATCGACAACCAGGTCAGTCGGTTGAGGAAGAAAATCGAAGATAACCCGAAAAATCCGTCCATCATCAAGACACACTGGGGCGGTGGCTACAGCCTCTCGGTGGAAGTGGCTCCAGAATGATAAAGAAATGGACGAAAACTCTCGCGGCGCAATTCATCGGCTTTACCCTTGCGGCCTTGCTCATCGCTCAAGCCATTACATTCGTCATATCATGGAATGAGCATTGGAAGGCAGTGGATGCCGCCGCCAAGAGCGAGTTCCTCAGCCGCACCCGCACTATAACGCGTCTTATCAACAACGCCGTTCCAAGCTCCAGGCAGCAGGTGCTCACCGCGAGTGAAACGGGGGACTCGCGTTTTTGGATAAGCGATGGAGATCCTGCGAGCGCGGCGACGTGGAGATTGCAGGCGGTTGACCACTTCAGCCGACCGCTCGAAAATTACGTCGACCTCGTGCGGTTTTTTGAAGGTGGAACAGCCGTACCGCAGGTACCGACGGCAAAAAGCGTGGCGTCCTCGAACCGTGGCCAGGAATGGAAGGCCCCCCACCAGGAGCTATGGACGCTTCCTCAACCGGTGAAGTATCTCTACTTCGATGGAGCTCGCGGATATGGCATGGCTGTGAGGCTGGATGACGGCAACTATCTGAACGCTGCCTTCTATACAAAACAAGGTAGCTGGTGGACCTCCACTTCCCTGAGTTCGCTTGTTTTGACGGCCGCCGTGCTTGCCATCATCGGTGTTCTGGTGGGCAACCGTATTGCCAGGCCTCTGAGAAGTCTGGCAATCGCTGCCGAGGCTCTTGGGCGTGGTGAGAACCTCCCGCCATTGGAGGAATCCGGGCCGGAAGAGGTGAGGCGAACAGCATCTGCATTCAACCAGATGCAAGCTCGCCTGCACAGGTTTATTGACGACAGAACGAAAATGCTTGCTGCGATCGGTCATGATCTGCGCACACCGCTCACCTCTCTTCGGTTGCGGACGGAGTTTGTCAAGGATGAGGACATCCAACGGAAAATGCTCGCTACAATTGAGGAGTTACAGAGCATGACCGAAGCGGCGATCGCTTTCGCGCGTGGCGAGTCAACGGAAGAAGAGACCCGGCCGATCCAGCTCGAGGCGTTGATCGGCAGCATATGTGACGATCAGGAGGATCTGGGGCGGCCGGTCACGTTGGTAAGTGCGGACAAGATAACATATCGCTGTCGGCCGGATGGGTTGAGAAGGGCTATACGCAACATCGTTGAGAATGCTGTCCGATACGGCAGCGAGGCCAAAGTGTTGATCTTGCAAACTGTGACCACAGTAGACATCGTTGTGGAGGATCGCGGACCCGGCATCCCGGACGACATGAAGGAAAAGGTCTTCGCTCCATTTTTCAGGCTTGAAGCGTCTCGTAATAAACAAACCGGCGGGATCGGGCTCGGTCTGGCAATTGCGCGTGCAGTTGCTCGTCAACATGGGGGTGATATCGCGTTCGTCACCATGGAGAATGGGATGCGCACCATTATTTCGCTTCCACGTCACGATGATGGTGAAGTGAGCAGAGCCGCGATTTCAAAACGATGGAACGTCAGCGCAGCAATCATTCCCGCGCGCCGCCGCCGACAAGCTACCTCGATCTCATCGTGATCAATAGTTCAGTTACTCTGCGGGAACCTGGTTAGCACCAGTCTCCCACAAAACCAGATCCCGTTTCGGCTCCGGAACTCGAGAAGCTCCATCTCCTCGTTAGAGGCGGCAAGCTCACATCATAGCTGAGGGTTGATGCGCGGCGCTGTCTGGTCGTGGCCCGCCAACGCGTATCTGTCACCGCATCGCTGCCAGAGGTGTAAACCCTTCAAATTGCAGTCAACGAGACCTGTCACTGCTGATGCTCGGGAATCTCAGAAACGATACTAGCTAGGTTTACGGGAAAATGTCGGACACGTACGCCACAGGCATTGTAGATCGCGTTCACGAATGCCGCAGATGCTCCGCACGCTCCGAGTTCGCCTACACCCTTTACCCCGACCGGATTGGCATCGAGATCAGGTTTATCTATCAGAATGATGTCGACATCGGGTACGTCGGCATGGACCGGCAGCAAATACTCCGCCAGATCACCGTTCACCACGTTGCCATACCGCGGATCGATCTCTGCGGCCTCACGCAGAGCGGCAGAAAGGCCCCAGATCATGCCTCCAAGCAACTGCGAACGGGCGGTCTTGGGGTTGAGAATCCGCCCTGCCGAGAATGCGCCAAGCATTCGGCGGACCCTGATTTCTCCGGTCAATCCATGCACGCCGACTTCCACGAAATGCGCGCCATAGGTGTGGCGGGATTTCTGGTCCCAGTCGAGGATCTGAGATGACGCTGGAAGTTTCCCCGCTACAGACAAGCCTTGCGGATATTTCGCCAGAATTTGACTGATAAAATCCTTGCCTGCGGAAACGCCGGCCTGTTGCATAAGGCTAAGGCAAGCGTCGTGAAGCGCGGCTGTCGTATTCGATGCTCCCCAGGAGCCTCCAGAACCGCCTCCAGTCGGCAGGCTCGAGTGTGCGAGAAATACATCTACATCTGAAACCGTGATGCCCAGCATCTCTGCTGCGAACTGAGCGAGGATAGTGTAGCTTCCCGTTCCTATGTCTGTCAGATCCGATCGCACCGCCACTCGGCGTTCTGCGGTGACGCCCACTTCCACTTCTGTCGCGCCCTGGAAGTGAACGCGTATCGCCGAGGCCATGCCCATGCCTATCAGCCACTGCCCGTCGCGGCGGCTGCGGGGCCGGGCAGGGCGTTGAGACCAACCGAACCGCTCCGCCCCGGTTCTCAAGCATTCGGTAAGGCTGCGCCCGGTAAGCGGCACTCCGCTTTCCGGATCCCTTGTCGTATCATTTACAACTCGTAGCTCGACCGGGTCCATGTTCAGCGCTTCGGCCAGCTCATCCATTGCGGATTCGACTGCCAGCAGTCCCGGCAGTTCTCCGGGGCCACGGACCGGTTCACCGTTGGGCAGGTCCAGATGCGTCCCCCTATGACGTGTCATGCGATTTGGGCCGGAATAAAGGGAGCGTGTCACTGTGCCTGTCTGCTCGAGAAACGGGTCTCTGTCATTTGAATAGATCAGAGCTTCATGGCCGATGGCAATTAACTTACCTTCAGCATTGGCGCCAAGTCGCACGCGCTGCCGCTGCCAGGGCCGCATTCCCAGCAGGCTGAACATCTGCTGTCGGGTCATGCAGACCTTGACAGGTTCACTGACCATCCTGGCAGCGATTGCTGCTCCCATAATGTCGGCATGGACCGCGAGTTTCGATCCAAACCCGCCGCCAACGAAAGGCGCCGAGACAACGAGGTTTTCAGGTTCGATATTGAGGGCGGCCTTAAGAGAAGCACCGATGTAGCGGAGTGTCTGGTGGCTGGTCGTGAGGTGGAGTGTTTCGCCTTCCCAACGGGCAAGCGTGCTATGCGGCTCCAGCGGCTGCGAGAAATGCGGTGGTGTCTCGTACGTCTGATCGACTTTAAAAGCAGCGTCGGCATAACCCGCATCAAAGTCCCCGTGGTGGGTGAAGGCGGGAAATCCGGCATTGGCAAGTTCAGGTTCGGTGACGGGATTCCCTTCGGCATAAGCGAAGTTCCCCGTCATCGATCTGTAGCTGACAACAACGGCGTGAGCAGCGTCGCGCGCATTCTCAAACGTATCCGCGACCACGAGTGCAATAGGTTGTCCGAAATGATCGATACTTGTTCCAGCAAGAATCGGACGCGCACGAACCGCAAAGCCTGGGGTCTGAGGATCGAGCTTGCCCTGCTGCGGTGCGTTTTTGTAGGTGATCACAAGACGGACGCCCGGCATTGCCTCGGCAATCGATGTGTTCAGAGTGCTAATTTCACCTTTGCCAATCGTCGCTGTTGCGAAAACGCCAACGAGCGTCTGATGGATCGCTGCCCTCTCGTACGCGTAGATCGCGGAGCCCGTGACCTTCTGCGGTCCATCAAGCCTGTTAATTGATCGACCAACAATTCTCGTCTCGGCGTTCGGCGTGTCCATACGGGTCATCGGCTTTGCTCCTGTGCGTCGATCAGCGCTGCATGCAAGGTGCGTTGCGCTAGCGCAATCTTGTAACGGTTGCGATCGGTTGGCCGAGCACCCTCCAGAATGATCGCTGCGGCATCGCGAGCGACCTCCTCCGGCGTGCCGGATCCGCGACGCTCGGCAGCCTCGACGCGCCATGGTTTGGCGGCGAGTCCTCCAAAAGCCAGGCGTTCGATTGTCACGCTTGCGCCATCCACACGAGCCACTAACGCGGCGGAAACCGTGGCGAATGCATAGCTCGCCCGCTCACGCACCTTGCGGTAGACATGCACCCCGCCGAGCGGAGCAGGAACCTCGACAGCAGTGATAATCTCGCCTGGACGAAGAGCCGTCTCGATGTGAGGTGTATCGCCAGGCAAGCGATGGAAATCAGCGATCGGAATGCCGTGCTCACCTTCGGTACCCAGGACATGGACCACGGCGTCGAGTGCTCGCAGGGCAACTGCCATATCGGAGGGATGTGTTGCAATGCATGCGTCACTCGTTCCGAGTATGGCAAGATTTGCCGAGGTCCCATTCAGCGCATCGCAGCCGGAACCCGGCTCGCGCTTATTGCAACCCATCGCCGTGCCGTAAAAATACGGACAGCGTGTACGCTGCATCAGGTTTCCTGCGGTCGTTGCTCGATTACGTATCTGTCCGGATGCACCTGCAACAATTGCCCGCGTGAGGACGCCATATTGCTGCCGGACGATTTGGTGTGCTGCGAGATCAGTGTTGCGGACCATTGCCCCCAAACGCAACCCGCCGTTTTCAACGCCTGCGATCGTATCGAGTCCCAAACCGTTGATGTCAACGAGGTGCTGCGGCACCTCTATCTGAAGCTTCATAAGGTCGAGCAAATTGGTGCCGCCTGCTATGATGCGAGCATTGGCTCGTGCTGCCAACGTGATGACGGCGTCGTGGAGGGTGGTCGCGCGATAGTAGGTAAACGGCTTCATCCGTGCTGCTCCTGAACATCGAGGATGGCAGCAATGATATTGGGATAGGCCGCGCAACGACAAAGGTTTCCGCTCATCCGTTCCCGTATCTCCTCGGGAGAGACCGATGACGGTACCGTAACATCAGCCGTAGCCGAGCTTGGGATACCGGCAGTGATTTCATCAAGCGTCGCAACCGCGGAGAGGATCTGGCCCGGGGTGCAGTAGCCGCATTGGAACCCGTCCCTCTCGACGAACGCGGCTTGCATGGGGTGCAAGTCCTCTGGACGTCCAAGGCCTTCGATAGTCAGGATTTCGCTGCCTGTAAGCATGACGGCAAGGCTAAGGCAGGAATTCATCCGTCTGCCGTCGACAATGACGGTGCACGCGCCGCACTGGCCATGGTCGCAACCCTTTTTAGTCCCCGTCAGTCCGATATGCTCTCGCAAGGCGTCGAGCAGGGACGTCCGCGTGTCGATTGTAAGCTCGCGAGCTTCGCCGTTGACGTTGAGTTCGATATTGACGATATTTTCCGAGGGTGTCTGGGCCAGAGCCGGCATTCGCACAAACGTCATCCAGCTCATGCTCGCGCCGGCCGCGATACCAGACCCTGCTCCCTTGTTGAAATCCCGGCGAGTGACCGCTAGGGGGCGATAATCGTTCGTCATCTGCTTTTCCTCCGTGACGAGCCAGATTGTCCCAAGGCAAAGGCGTCGAGGGCTTCGCTCTAGATAGGACCAATGCTGCCGAACGTGCGAACGCGCTGACATTGGCAGCCAGTCGTCGTCCGGATAGTCCTGAATAGTAAGAGTGATTTTGCGGGCCTTACAACACCGGCAGCGCTAACGTCTCTGGTTAGAATAACTAACCAATGCGCGCTATCGAATGGCGCTACCACGGCAGGACACCATATCCTTCCTGATGCAAAAGGCGGAACGACGAGATGTCTGCATTTTTTACTATAAGCCCGCCTGCCGTAACTCGGCGTTACCGGTGAGGTCGACGGGACAATAACTTGTCAAGTTATCGTGATTGCGTGGGTTCTTCCAGCGAAGCGCTGGATTCGGCGTGCGGAGGTTGGCCGGGGCGAAAAGCGGTGCAAAGGCGAGCTGAGATAATATGCCCTCGCGCAGCCCATCCACGAAGCGGCGATAGAGCCTGCACTTTAATGATTAAAGGCGCTTCGCTCTAAAGCGAAGGCCATAAGCAAAAGTCGGCACAAGTTAAGCGGCAACCGCTTGTTGCCAACACGCCAGGCGCTGTTGGGGTCTATTGGTTTTAAAGGAGACTGTCATGCCGAGCCTGGTAAACGGTTCTTATGCTGGGGCGAAAACCCAGGCTACGGGCAAGAGACGTGTCGACATGCAGGTACCAGGGATTTTCGAGAGGCTCGGAACTTGAATCCAGTTGGCTTCCCGCGATGGCCGCGAGTTCATAGATGGAGGAGGGCGCCTCGTCGGCTAAGTTTACCACGCGTCGATCGAAGACACCTTCCAATGCCAGCGTGACTGCCTGTGCGATGTCACGATGGTGGATCGTGCTCATGCGTTGTGCCGGATGCCAGGCCCTGACGTGATTGGGAAGAGAGTGAAGATGTCCGTCACCATCGCCGTACACGAAGGGGAAGCGAAGGATCGACCAGTTCAATCCGCTTTCACGTAGTTCCTTCTCCGCGGCCACCTTGCTTGCGGGATAGGCGTGCTGAGGATCGACCGGGTCATCTTCCCTTCCCGGATGCGGATTATCCTTATTGTAGACATGGCTGGTGCTCGACATGATGAAACGCGCGTCGGGGGCATGCGCCTTAACGGCCGAAATCAGGTTGCGCGTGCCGCCGAGGTTGCTTCTCCAGATGACATTGGTGTCTTGCGTGCGAAACACGGCGGCGAGGTGCACGATAGCGGAGAGCCCTTGCACGGCGTTCGTCAGGGTCGAGGCGTCGAGAATATCTCCGGTCACGGCTTCTGTTCCTTCGGGGCAGCTCTTGCCCGCCCGAAGCAGGACACGGCAGGCAAAACCCGCCTCCACCAGCCGTGGCAGAAGTCGCTCGCCAACGAGCCCGGTGGCTCCGGTGATCAATACGGTCATTTGCTCAATCCTTTCGCAACAGGGTCTGCAGTCGTTCGGTCGCTGATTTGAGGACACGGACGGTCACGGCCAGATCGGCCTCGTCGATCCCGCCGAAGGCGGCGTCGTGAATGAAAGAAAGGTCGGGAATTCTGCGCCACAGCGCCTCACCTGCGGCTGTCAGCGTCAGCAGACGTTGACGCTGATCGCCTCCATTCGCGGTCTGCGCGACCAGATCCTTGCGGACGAGGGTTGCGATGATTCCGCTCAGGGTCGCGCGTTCAAGTTCAAGTGCGCGACCGAGGTCTCGCTGGACGGACGGGCCGTTGTTGACGAGATACCAAAGGACATACCATTGCGTGGAGCCGAGATCGAAGGGCCGCAAGCGCTCCTCCATGAGTGCCCGACCCGCGAAATAACACCGCTTCGTCCATGCCCCAACGGAAAGATTTTTGGTGTCCGCCTGAATGTCCATGGAGACATGCCTGTCATTTCGTTCGCTACCATACGATAATTGCAAGGTAGCGAACGAATGTCAATGCTCGATGCGGGCGGATTCGAACGAGGGGATATCAGGACGCTGGGCCAGACAGCTGGACAGCGGTCTTGGACGCAAGCGACGCGGCAACGGCTCCAAGGTGGCCGGAGCCCTCGGGTTTTGCATCGTAGTGGCCAGATCCGGTAATGATCGCGGTGACCATGATGTTCCCCTTCTTTATCGTGACTTGTCCACCTCGCGCAGGAGGTCGATGAAGGCTCGTAGTGGCGACGGAACGTGCCGGCTGCGCGGGTAATAGAGCGCCAGCCCGGGTGTGGGTGGGCACCAATCATCAAGTACGGTCACCAATTGACCGGACGCCAGAAACGGCCGCGCGAAATAGTCGGGCACGTAGGCGATGCCGCGCCCGTCTGCCGCCGCCTGCACGAGAAGATCATTGTCATCGAGGGTGAGATTGCCTGGTACGTCTATCGCCACTTCGGCGCCGCGTTTTGAGAACTCCCAGCGATAGCGCTTCCCGCTCGGCAGACGCTGGCGGATGCAACGGTGCGCTAAAAGGTCGTCGGGCGTATGCGGTCTTGCTCTGCCCTCGAGGTAGGATGGCGCTGCCACGGCGATGAAACGCACGTCGCCGCCGAACTTCACCGCGACCATGTCTTTCGGAACAGCTTCCAGCAGGCGGATGCCGGCATCGAAGCCCTGCTCCACGATATCGATGAGCCGACCGTCCGAAACCAGATCAAGCTCGACGTCGGGATAGAGATCAAGAAATCGCGGAACGACATCGGTGAGCAGGATTCGCGCGCCGCTCTTGTTCGCATTGATCCGCAGCGAGCCGCTTGGGGTACCGCGTTCCTCTGATATGGTATCGAGTGCCTGATCGAGATCCTGCAGAACCGGGTCCAGTCGTGCGAGCAGGCGAGCGCCAGCCTGGGTCAGCGATACGCTACGCGTGGTCCTGTTGAAGAGCCGTATTCCCACCTTTCCCTCGAGTCCGATGATCGCGTGGCTAAGGGCGGAGCGCGAGACGCCCATGATGTCGGCAGCTTTGCGGAAGCTCTGGTGATTGGCCACCGCGGCAAAGGCGGCAAGATCGTTCAGGCTGGGGCGCAACATTCGTGATTTATCCTCACCACATTATCTCAAATTGAAGATCTTATATCACCAATGCTGTTGATTTACATTCAGAGATGAACAGATCAGGAGTTTCTATGTTAAAAACATGGTTCATTACCGGTGCCTCTTCGGGGCTCGGTCTCGAGATGACACAACAGCTGCTCGACAAGGGACACAGGGTGGTCGCCACTGCCCGCCGTGTGGGCGCGCTGACGAAACTTGCGCAGGAATACGGCGGCCGTCTCGATATCGTTGAGCTCGATCTGGTCGAACCGCGAAGCATTGACTCCGCCGTTAAAGGATCATTCCAACGGCAAGACCGGATAGACGTGATCGTTAGCAACGCCGGCTACGGCCTGTTCGGTGCTGCGGAAGAGCTCACGAATGGGGAGATAGACCGGCAGATCGCCACAAACCTTGTCGGCTCCATCCATTTGATCCGCGCAGCATTGCCTCATCTTCGAAGGCAAGGCGGCGGGCGGATCGTCCAGGTTTCGTCCGAGGGTGGGCAGATCGCCTATCCGGGCTTCAGCCTCTATCACGCGACCAAGTGGGGCATCGAGGGCTTTGTCGAAGCCGTGGCACAGGAGGTGGCGCCTTTCGGCGTCGACTTCATCATCGCCGAGCCCGGGCCGACGGGCACGAATTTCGGAGCCAATCTTGTCCATGCGGAAACCATGGATGTTTACGATGACACCCCGGCCGGCGCCGTTCGCCGGGCGATCACTGACGGCAGCTTCGAGATCAAGGGCGATGCGGCACGAACGGTCGCCGCAATCATATCAGCCGCCGAGAGCGAGAAGCCGCCGCTGCGACTGGCGCTGGGCAGCACGGCCTATTCGTCTATCTCCGAGGCGCTTTCCACGCGTTTGTCCGCTCTTGAGGCGCAGCGTCAAGTGGCAGATTCCGCCGACAGGCAGGATCTGTGAACCGCAGGGGTCTGGAAACACAGACCTCGAGAACAGGAAAGAAGATACATGTCCATTCGACCAGCTATATTGGCTCTCGCCATCAGTGTCTCGTCTTCTGCTTTTGCGCAGACAGCCGCTGAAAACCAGGTCGAAGGCACCTGGCGGATGATGTCGGCAACCATCGATCCTGACGGCAAAAACATCGCTGCCTATGGAGAAAAGCCCAACGGTCTTCTCGTCTTCACCTCCGACATGCACTTCGTGGAAGTTCTGACCGACGCCGACGTCCCGCGGTTTGCTTCCAATGCTCGCGGTGAGGGAACGGATGATGAAAACCGCATGGCTATGTCACGCAGTATCGGGTTTTTCGGAACATACACCGTTGATGAGAAGGGTGAGTTCAGCGGAAACTGTGTCGAAGGGGCGACTTTTCCGAACTGGGTCGGCAGCGTCCGAACACGTGATGATCTGAGGATGGTCGTGGAGGGCGACCGCATGACCGAACAATTTCGCAGACCGGAAGGCACCGAAATCAGGATCGAATGGCAGCGTGTCAAATGAGGTACCGAAGGGCGGTCTTCCGCATAAGGTGTCAACCTTATGCGCGCCCGCCCTTCGACTATGATCAAAAGCGACGTTGAGTTGCCCGGAGGAGAGAGCCATGCTTTTCAATCGCCGTTACATGTTCAGGGCAGGAGCCGCAACCGCCCTGGCGTTTCAGCGCCTCAAATCATGACACGCGCCGCCTTCGGGTCCGTCCCGCCGAAATCGAATATAACCAACACGGGATTTTAACGCTTCGCGCTTGGAGGGTTCGGGGTGACGTCATCCTTGACGGCATGCCGACCACATCAAAGGGCCGACGGAAGGCGATCGTCCGGCGTTCAGCCAGGCGCAATATGTCCTCGGCCAAGCCGAATGGGACTTCTGGGTATAGCGCGGCAATCAGGATGAGACGTCTCACTTAGATTGCCGCTACGCATTCTGGGCTTCAACTGACTTTGCGGGAACGCCGGCCACCATGCATGCGACAGCTATTCGGAGAACGATCCTTCCACTCAGAGCAAAGATGGCCTTCATTGGTGCGGATACATCGATAGGACCAAGTATCACAAGCATGACCGCCGCCTGACCCACATCGCGCATATGGCATCTCTATTTGAATCGGCAGTCGTAGCCTGTGAGCGATTCAGCGACTGGATCCGCGGCAATGGCAAGACATCGAAGCCTCGCGCAAAGAGTTTGATGCGGCCGAACAATGCCGAATTTGGAGGAAGCTTCGATCTGCTTCTACCAAAACTCTTGGCCAAGTCACCGCGGTTCGAGGACGTTCTTTGCGCTCCAGTCGTAGCTTCTCATGTAATCAAGGAACGCACGCATGGCCGCGCTCGGAAGGCGGCGGCTGGGGTAGTACAGGAACCAGTGTGGCAGGGTGGGGCTCCAGTCGTAGAGTAGCTCTACCAGTCGGCCATCTTGAAGGTATGGTCTGGCGTAGTCATCGAAGACATGTGCAATACCTCTGCCCGCTAGGGCAGCCTGTAGTTCATTGTGCGCTGAACTGACCGTCAGGCGGCCCGTTGGGGTGACTTCGATCTCCTCGTCGCCTTCGGCAAATCGCCAGGTGACAAGCGTGCCTCCGGGGAAGCGGCGCTTGACACAGTCATGATGGACAAGTTCATGCGGCGTCTCTGGTTCTCCGCACCTGTTGATATATTCAGGCGAAGCGACGATTGCATAGCGGAGCGCGGGGCCAAGCGGGAGAGCGATCATGTCCTGCGCCAGTTGTTTGCCGAACCTGACGCCCGCATCGAAACCCTGTTCCACGATGTCGATGACGGCTGCATCGCTGATGATTTCGATCTTCACCTCGCGGTATACCTCCATAAAATCGAATACCAGTGGGCAGAGGAAGTGATCGACTGCCGGCGCCGGCGCGTTGATCCTGAGGGTCCCTGACGGGCTATCGCGCAATTCATCGACCTCTGCGATAGCGAGCCTGATGTCGCTCAAAGCAGGCGCGAGACGCTCCAGAAGACGCTGTCCTGCCTCCGTCGGAGACACGCTCCTCGTCGTTCGATTTAGAAGCCGGATGCCCAGAGCCTCCTCCAGAGCATTCATTGTTTGGCTTAAGGCCGATGAAGAGATGCCTCGCTCGAGTGCTGCCGCGCGAAAGCCGCCGCAGCGCACGATGGCAACAAACACGTCGAAACTGTCTAGCCGAATGGGCTCCATTGCGAAGTTTTTCTAATCAAGTTGATAAACTTATTGCAGGTTATCAGATCAATGGCGCCGTGTCATGATCCCGCTAACTGAAGGGCTCCGGCAACTCCCTCCTCGCTTCGGTCTGATCAAGGAGCAAGAGAGGCGAAACGCCCAATGAAGAAGGAAAGACAGATGAATGCCTTCACTCTCAACAGACGCGCCATCATGCTGTCCGCTGTTGCAGGCGCGTCAAGCATGATCCTCCCGAGCCTGGGCGGTTCGGACAGTGCCCACGCCCAGACATCTACACCAGCAGCTGGCAACGCCGGTTATTATCGCTTCCGCGTCGGAGAGATAAGCGCAACGGTCTTGAGCGATGGCGTGATTGGTGGTCCGCCACGCGTTTACGCCAGCGATGCCCCGGAAGCCGAGCTTCAGGACGTGCTGCGACAGGCATTTCTGCCGACCGACCATATGATGCTTAACCTCAACACGCTGCTGATCGAAACTGGCGGTCGGCGGATTCTGATCGAAGCCGGCGCCGGCAAGACCATGGGCCCAAACGGCGGTCGCATCTTCGATAATCTCGCGGCAATCGGCCTGGACGCTTCTGACATTGATGCGATCGTCATCTCCCATACCCACCCTGACCATGTCGGCAATTTGAGGACCGCAGACGGCGGCAAGGCCTTCCCCCGGGCCACTGTGTTTGTCCCGAAGGCGGACTGGGACTTCTTCGTTCGCACCGATCCGGATCTCTCCTATATGCCTGTGCCGGAGGATTTCCGGACGCGATTTGCGGCAAACATCAAGAACAGCCTTGAGCCCTTCAGGAATGATGTCGAACTATATGAGGCCGGCGCCGAAATTGTGCCGGGATTGGCGACGATCGTCGCGTCCGGCCACACTCCAGGCATGGCTACCTTCCTCGTTCATTCCGGAAATGACCAGCTGCTGCTGACCGCAGACCTTGCCTATCACCCTGTCGTCAACGTCGACAGACCCTGGGTGCCAGGCCCCGACCGCGACAAGGAAACAGCCCTTTCCTCACGTCGCCGCATTTTTGACAAGGCGGCCACCGAGCGTATGCCGGTTCTTGGCTTTCATTATCCTTTCCCGGGTCTCGGCCGAATGCTGAAGACTGATGGCGGCTATGCCTGGGTCCCCGCCAACTGGCAATTTTGAAGTCAACAACAAACGAGCAGGAAATCTCCTATGGATCAGTCAAAGATCAATCGTCGCGGCTTTCTCGGCACGATGGGTGCGGCAGCAACCGGGCTTGCACTCGCCGGCAGCGCGACCGCGCAGGCCCAGGAAACGAATGCGTCGCTGGCCGCACCTGCTTCCAACACGGAGGTGCTGACCCGCGCCTTGCCTCGCACCGGCGAACGGGTCACTGCTCTCGGTCTCGGCACCTTTCTGACATTTGACTTGAAGCCGGGTGATCGCCGCGATGCCCTGCGACAGGTATTTGAGCGATACGTTGCCGCAGGGGGGCGCGTGGTAGACACTTCGCCGCTCTACGGTTCGGCAGAAGTCAGCGTCGGCCAGTTCATGGGCGAATTTGAACGATCTGACGAAATGTTCCTCGCCAACAAGGTCTGGTCGACAGGCGAGTATCTTGGAGACGAAAGCCATGCCGTTGAGAGCTTTCGTCAATCACGCATGCGGACATGGAGAGACACGATCAATCTCATGCAGTGCCATAGCATCACCAATGCCCCCGTCATCATCCCGCTGATGAAGGCATGGAAGAAGGAAGGTCTTGTCCGCCATGTCGGCGTGACCCATCACGAGTCGGCGGCGCAGGACCAGTTGCTGGCGATTGTCCAGCGCGATGATGTGGATTTCATCCAGACCAATTACTCGATCTTTAACCGCGATGCCGAGCACCGTCTTCTGCCTGCCGCCGCCGACAAGGGGGTTGGCGTCCTGATCAATCTGCCGCTTGAAAAGGCGCGGCTGATGAAGGTGGTCGAGGGGCAACCGCTTCCCGGGTTCGCTTCCGAGTTCGGAGCGACCAGCTGGGCCCAGTTCTTTCTGAAATGGGTCATGGCACACCCTGCCGTCACGAGCGTGCTCTGCGGTACGTCAAACCCTGACCATATGAGTGACAATGTCCAGGCGATGACAGGCCCGCTTCCGGACGAGCGCATGCGTGCTCGGATGGTCGCGCATATGGAAACAATTCCCGGGTTCGGCTCCATCGGCACGATGCCGTGGTACCCGGGCAAGGAGAATATGTATTCTGGCCTCATCCGCCAGGCACAGGCCAACGCGGCGCAGCGCCTGCGGTAACATACGCGGCCAGCTTGGCTTTGAACTCACGGCACCGGGAGATATAGTCTTGCCCTCCACCAGACGTTCACTTCTAACCGCATTTCTAACGCTGCCTGTCATTGATGCCGCGCACTCGACGGTGTTTGCGCAGACTACTTCCGAGCTGCCGCTGACCCCGCACTGTCCTGCCGGGGAGGAGCCGACGCTTGAACGGGAGGCCGGTCCCTTCTTCAAGCCGAACTCACCGCTCGAGCGCGATCTTTATTCCAGCGCACCCGGTGGTGAGCGGATCACCGTTGCCGGGTTCGTCTTCGACAATCGCTGCCGGCCGCTCGCCGGCAGCCTTGTCGAGATTTGGCATGCGGATGAGAAAGGTAACTATGATAGCGTTGGTTTTCGTCTGCGCGGGCATCAGTTCACCGACGCCCAAGGGCGCTGGTGGTTCAACACTATCATACCTGCGCTTTATCCCGGCCGAACACGTCACTTCCATGTCAAAGTCCAGCGCCCGGGCGGGCGCCTTCTGACGACACAACTGTTTTTCCCTGGTGAAAGCAGAAATGCCGGAGACCGGCTGTTTCACCACGCGCTCCTCCTCGACCTTAAGAAAACGGACGACGGACAGTTTGCGCAGTTCGACTTCGTGATTTGAGCCACGAAACGCAGCGCAAGCGCCGGTATTTAGTCGGGCATGACTTCCATTCGCGATCAAGACAACCGTCGCAATGGCTGGCTGGCGTACCAGGTTCCCGTGCTTGCGGTAAACTATACTCTGCTTGATCACTCAAACAGACAACAGATGGGACTGAATCTCGCGAGCAGCGACGTCGCCGGCCTTGCGAGTGCGATCATCGGTTGTCGGAAGATATGTCTCGATCACGCGGCCGGCAGGTTTCTGACGGGAAGCTTGATGTCCAGGCGATGCGGGGATGATTTAATAATCCCGATGATCACGGTATCCACTGAACGCCGTCTTTTATGACCCTGGCCGGGTTGCCCGCGACCACAGTGCCAGCAGGGACGTCTCTCGTAACGATGGCACCGGCCGCGACAACGGCGCCATCGCCGATAGTAACGCCCTTGAGAATGACAGCTCGCATTCCGATCCAGACGTGATTTCCGATCCTGATGGGCGCCTTCTCCGACCGGCCAACGATCGAATGTCCGTCCCAGTCGCGGATGATTACCTGGTCAGCGATGAAAACCTCTTCGCCGATGGTGATTTCGTAGCCACATGAGATCCAGGAATGACGGTTGGCGAACCCGCTTCCTAGGGTCAGCCTGGCACCACTTTGCACACCAATTGTCCCACCGGAATGAAGGGTAAACTGACCATTTACAATGAGCTCACCATTTTTCTTGATCACGAGTTGCGTCGTCTCGGCAACGAGACCTTTCCACCCTTCGCCAACAGTGATGGTCCCCGTTCCACCGACGCTGCCTTTTACCTCGGCGCGCCCTTTTTCCCTCAGTTTGACACACTTGGGCGACCGGATACTTGATAAACGGCGCAGAACCCTGCTGATCATTGATTGCTCCAATAGCCCTTGGCCAAGCCACATCACCGGGGATGATGAATTCTCAGCCCCTGATGCAAGCGTACGCATGCTACGAAGGTAGCGCCCGAAAACCATACCTAAACTGTCAAAAAAATTGCCCAATTCTCTTATAACACCGGCCGGAGCGCACGCGCACAGACCGAGTTTGAGATCGTCTCGCGACAGAATGACATGAAAGGACGTCGCGCCTGGCTTTGTGGTGTCGATTGAACGGTAACGGCACTGGTACAGGGTTCACTGGTGGCGCAATTGTCCAAGACGAGACCAGGAAAGGCGCCGCGGTACCCATTTGACCGAGTGACCGGAAGCGGCTTTTTCCTCCGGCCAAATGTCGTTGCCGTGAACAGATCAGGCGTTGAAGCCGGCGTCTACACTGAGTATCGCGCCGGTGATCAGATTTGCGGCGGGACCAGCCAGAAACGCCACTGCGTTGGCAACTTCACGGGGTTCGCCAAATCGGCCAAGCGATGTGAGGCTGCGTTGATAATCAGCATTCTCGCCATTAGCGGGGTTCATGTCTGTGTCGGTTGAACCGGGAAGGACGAGATTGACGGTAATGCCTTGGGGCCCAAGTTCGCGCGAAAGACCCCGGGTGAACGACAGAAGCGCTGACTTCGACATTGCGTAAGCCGTAACGCCGGGGAAGGGGACGCGCTCAGCCAAGGAGGAGCCGATCGAGATGATCCGCCCACCCGATGGGAGATGCGGGATCGCGGTCTGCGCGAAAAGGAGGGGAGCGCGAACGTTCACATCAAGCATGGCCTGCAGGTCGGCCAGGGCCAAATCCGCGGTCATGCCGGCGGTTCCGATGCCTGCGCTGTTTACCAGAATATCAAGTCCCCCCAGTGTATCGACCGTCTGGCTGACGGCGCGACGGATGGCGTCCGGGTCGGCGCTGTCGGCCTGAATGGCAAGCGCGCGCCGGCCTTTTTCCTCGATAGTTTGAACTACCGATGCAGCCCGATCTGCGGAGCGTTGATAGGTGAGCGCAACATCCGCGCCATTCTCGGCAAGGGCGATCGCGATCGCGGCGCCTATTCCCCTCGATCCACCATTCACCAAAGCACGCTTTCCAAGCAAATTCATCATCTTTTCCTTTATGCAGTGGTCAATGCAGAATTATGTTTCACTCTCTCCAGAACATTCGGAGCCGACCCACCGCTCCCGCGGCCGGCCACGGGAGTTCGATCGTCAGGCTGCGCTTGCTGCCGCGACACGGCTGTTCTGGATCAGGGGATACGAGGCAACGTCTATCTCCGATCTGACGGATGCAATGGGGATCGGGACGAAGAGCCTTTATGCAGCCTTTGTCTCAAAAGACGCGCTCTATGCGGAAGCGCTCCAATATTATTACACGACCTACGAGGGGTTGGTCTGGACGCGATTCAGGGCTGCTTCGACTGCGAGAGACGCAGCACTGGCATTTCTTCAGGATTCCGCGATTGCGATGACCGGTGGAGACTGCGATCTGCCACATGGCTGCATGGCGACGCTCGCCACCGTGGGCAGCGAAGGACACCCGGAACTGGGCGAACTGATGCGAAAGACCCGTGCGGGCGGGTTTGATCTCTTGAAGGCGCGCTTCGACAGAGCGAAGCACGACGGTGATCTAAAGGCTACCGCAGACACGACCAAACTGGCGAGGTTCGTGCAGACAGTTCAAAGCGGCATGGCGATCCGCGCCCGTGATGGAGCAGATCGCGCCGAATTGCACGCTGTAGCGGAAATCGCGCTTTCGGGTTGGGATGCTATCACCGGCAACATCGATCGCAGGATATATAGCGAGGCCTGATCCTTTGACAACGAGGCCGATCAGAACGGTGGCGGCTTCAAGGCTCGTCCATTTGTGGAGCGGGATGAGCGTTCTGTGAAGCGGCTCGGCGGGCAGCCGACCGCGCGTGTGAAGGCAGTGCTGAACGCGCTCGCCGACTTGTAGCCAATCGAAAAGGCGATCTCCTCCACCCTTGCCGTTTCAGACTTAAGCGCCTCCCTGGCAAGCGCCATGCGCCATCGTAACAGGTACGAGATTGGACCGATCCCGACAACGGCACAAAAGTGTGTGGCGAAGGCGGATCGCGAGACACCGCAAAGCCTTGCCAGAGAGTTGACCGTCCATTCTTGCCCGACATTCTCGTGCATGGCGCGAATTGCTTTGGCCGCGACGGGGTCTTGAAGGCCGGCGAGCAAGCCGCGGTTGGTCGGGCTGACAGTTTCCGGAAAGTCCAACGCGGGCGTCCTGAGAATTTCAACGAGTGCCAGTTCGACGAGACGGACGATAATGAACTCGCTAGCTGGTCCGGGATCACGCCCTTCAGATTCCATTAGCGAGAGCAGGTTGTGAAGCCGGTGAAGTTTGGGTGAACGGGAGGGTATATGAACAATAGGTGGGAGAAGCCCCGTCAGGAGATCCTCGTTGGCCGAAGAGAACAGAAATTTCCCCATATGAAGCGAAATCGGTATTTCCTGACCTGAGCCCAGTTTCAGGCGTCCCTCGTGTTTAACGGCCACCGCCGCGACGCTGTCCAATGGCTCTACTTCCTTATTTGAGGTCAGCGTAAAGGGAAGCGTTGTCCGCAGTAGCACAAAGTCGCCCTTTTCCAGCCACATCGGATCGCAACCAGGCCGTACCAACTGGCACGTGCCGTCCTCGATCCAGAAAAACAACAGGTCGCCCAGCGCTGGAAAACTCAGGCCCCAGTCACCAGCGGCGTCCATGCCCCGGCCCAGCAGGGCAGCGCGCGGTCGAAGCAATCGGACAATATCAAGCAAGGGGTCCATTCTTGGGCTCTGGATAAAGTAGTTCGGGGTTTGCGTTATGGAGCGTGCAGAAGCGATAGCATATTTTGACGGAAGACTGAACGAGGCCGAGGCCTCCATCGCCGGAGAACTATAATGATCAAAGTCACCGCCACTGATATTGACCGCTTTCTTGCCGAAGATGACGGCCAACCCATCGTTATGCTCAATCTCCTTCGGTTCAAGGCCGATGGCGGGAGGCAGCGCTATCTGGACTATCTCGCGATGGCCGGTCCAATTGTCGCCCGCCACGGCGCGGAAATCCTTTTTGCCGGCGATGGCTTGCCCGCACTCTGCGCCGAGCCCGGGCAATCCTGGGATGCGGTGGCTCTGGTACGCTATCCGAAGCGGACAGCCTTCGTCGACATGATCGCCGACCCGTCCTACGCCGTTGCCGATCCAGTGCGGATGTCGGCCCTGGAAGAGGCGGTGCTGCAGCCAATCAGCATTATGAGGCTCTGACGCAAAAGGTACTCTGGTATTTCAAAGGGCTGCAGGATAGCGCCCCTCTTCCGGTCGCGTGACTGTGCACAGGAAAGGGCATGGTTAGCCCTTTCTCCATCTTGCATGCCTTGCTGTTAAGGCATGGCTGTCAGAGCAGATCTTCGATGCGTATTGGCAGGTGCCGGATCCGTCTGCCGGTCGCATTGTAGACAGCATTGACCACGGCTGCGGCCGCTCCAACCATCGCGACTTCGCCGAGACCTTTGACGCCTGACATGTTGAGCTTGAAGTCCGGTTGATCGATGAAATCGACATCGATCGCGCCGATGTCGGCGTTGACCGGCACGACGTATTCGGCAAGATCGTTATTGAGCACGCCGCCAAAGCGACGATCTGTTTCGCCCGCCTCCCGAAGTGCCGCACCAATTCCCCAGACGACGCCGCCCCTGACTTGGCTTTCCGCCGTTCGCCGGTTCATGACGCGGCCGCAGTCGGCAACGCTGACGACGCGTTTAACGCGCACACGCCCGGTTGACGTCTCCACGTGAACTTCTGCGAAATGGGCGATCCAGCTGAAAGCCACAAAGTCGGGATATTCCGGGCCGGTCGTCGATGGGATGCCTCTGCGCAATTGCTCGATCACTTGCCCGTCCTTGCCGAGAGGGATCGTGTTGACAGTGACTTCCAGGGAGGGGCGACGGGTTCGGGCAAGCTGAACATGAACCGGTTCTTCCGACAATGGGGCACCCGTAAGAATGCTGAGCTCTTCCCGCAGTTTCATGGCGGCGCTTAGAGCTGCCGGCGCAACGCTTCCCGTACCCCAAGAGCCCGCGGTTATATGTTGCGGCGCATGTCCGGTATCTCCGATCCGAATATCGAGCTTGACTGGGTCCACACCGAGAATTTCGATAAGTTCAGCAGCGATGACGCTGCGGATGCCTTGTCCCATCTCGTGACCGGAGGTTGCGATTTCGCATCGCCCGCTTGCGAAAAGACGAAGCGTTGTTACGGCGGCCGTCATCGATCCCTTGTAACTGCCACAGGCAACACCGAGGCCGATTCGGTCGCCATTATCTGCTACCAGCGCTCCCGGTTCGCGCATACGCCGGCTCCAGTCGAACAGTTCTGCTCCACGCCTCAGGCAGCCCACGAGATGGCGGGAAGAAAACGGCTTGCCGGTGATCAGATCGTTTTGAGCATCATTGTGAATGCGCAGCTCAACGGGATCTATTCCTGCGGCTTCCGCCAGCTCATCCAACGCGCATTCGGTGGCGTAGCTCGCGGGATGCTCGTGTGGAGCACGCTGGTGGCCTGGGGTTTGGGTGTCAATCCGGATGATCCGGTCGCTTCCGGCCCAGGAACCGTAGTCGTACATTCGCGGAGGATTGGCACCGTGCTCACAGCCAAAACCATCATATCGGCTGTTCTGCTGGACCGATTCATAAAGCCCGGCCAGCAGGCGGCCCTTTTCGTCAGCACCGAGCCGGACGCGATGGCGGCTTCTTGGGCGATAGGACGCCGTATGAAACAACTGGCCGCGCGGCATCACGAGTTTTACCGGGCGGCGTAGCAGGAAAGCGGCGCTGGCAACGAGCACGCTCTGCTCCTGAATACCGTTCTTCTGCCCAAACCCTCCGCCGGTGTAAGGGCTCACGCCGCGCAGCCGGGCGGGGTCCAGACCCATCATGCCGGCAAGGCCGCCGGCAAACGCCGCCGCCGCCTGCGTTCCTTCATAAATTCTGAGTTCGCCATCCTCGAACGCCGCGGTCGTCGAAATGAGCTCGATGGGATTGTGATGCTGTTGGGGATGGACATACTCTGCATCGATACGATGATTAGCTCGGGCGAAAGCAGCCTCCGCGTCGCCATAAAAGAACTCGCTGTCGGGCTCCGGCTCGCGGCTCGCACGGTCGTCCTCCATTGCCGCGCTGAATGGCTCTTCGGCATATTGAACCTTGACCGCTTCTGCGCCTTCGATAGCCGCCTCCAGCGTCTCGGCGACGACAAGGACGACCGGCTCTCCGCGATGACGGACGACGGGGCTCGTCATCGGCTGGTAGCCCTTGCCGGGACGGCCGTAGGCGCCACGGGCAGCAGGTGTCGTCTTGATCTGCGAGAAATCCTCATATGTGAAAACGCGCACGACCCCTGGTATTTTCTGTGCGGCGGCTGCGTTGATCGCTTCGATACGGCCCTTGGCGATTGTCGCCGGTACCGTCATCGCATGAAGCAGGCCCGTGATCGGCTGATCCGCCGCGTATAGTGCGCGACCAAGCACTTTTTCAAAGGCATCGACCCGAGGGCGGTCAGCAGTCCGTTCTTGCGTCATTGAATCTTCCTTCCAGCGATCATGATGGCATCTGCAAGGGTACGAGCGCCAAGTTCAATCTTGAATGCGTTGTGCCCTCCTGCCCTGGCGTTGGCGAATGCAGCTCTGCCAGCCGCCAATGCAATCTCTCTGTCAATCGTTTGAGCGTTCAAAAGCGCCTCCGCCTCTCTTGCGCGCCAGGGGCGGGTGGCAACGCCGCCAAGAGCAATATGCGCCTGGCGCACGTGCTTCCCATCCATCCGAAGCGCCACGGCTGCTGACGCCAGCGCAAAGGCATAGGACTCGCGGTCGCGCACTTTGAGGTAGGTTGAGTTTCTGCCCGCTATCGTTTTCGGCACGGATATCCCGGTTACGATCTCGCCGGCTTCGATCGCGAATTCGAGATGTGGTGTGGTACCAGGCAACCGGTAAAAGTCGGAAATGGTGACCGACCTTGTCCCGGCGGGACCGCTAATCTCTATCGTCGCGTCCATCGCCGTCAACGCTACGGGCCAGTCGCCGGGCGAAACGGCGTTACAAGCGTCACTGGCGCCGAGAACGGCCTGCCCGCGATCGACTCCACCGATAGCCGCGCATCCGGAGCCAGGTTCCCGCTTGTTGCACGGGTAAGCACCGATTGTACCGTTTCTGAAATAGGGGCACCGGGTTCGCTGCAGCAGGTTACCGCCGACGGTTGCCATGTTGCGGAGTTGCTGGGAGGCCGCTTTCGAAAGGCTCTCTGCGAGAACCGGATAGTCGCGGCGTATGACATCATCTTCGGCAACGTCCGCCATCAGTGCTCCGGCGCCAAAAAACAGAACGTCGCCACGTGTATCAACCCGGTCGGCCCCTTCGAGGGAGGCGATGTCGATCAGGTGAGCGGGGCGTTCGACGCCAAGCTTCATCAGATCGTACAGCGTCGTGCCGCCGGCAATGTAACGTGCCCCTTCGCCAGCCGCAGCAAATGCTTCGATTGCTTCCCGAACACTCCCGGCTCGGACATAGGATAATGACCTCATGGCTCAGCCTCGCTCAATCTGGGGAGCTGCCTGCTGGATCGCAGCGACAATGCCGACATAGGCTCCGCATCGACAGATATTGCCGCTCATATACTCCCTTATGTCTTCAGGCGTAGACGCATGGCCTTCCTTCACACAAGCAATTGCAGCCATGATCTGACCGGGCGTACAGTAGCCACACTGCAACGCATCGTGGTCGATGAACGCCTGCTGCATGGGATGTAGGGCGTCCGCGCTGCCGATTCCTTCGATGGTCGTGACGTTGCGGCCATCGACCTTCGCGGCGAGTGTCAGACATGAAGCGACCCGACGCCCGTCGATGTGGACAGTGCAGGCGCCGCATTGACCGTGGTCGCATCCCTTCTTGGCGCCGGCAAGCCCCAGTCGCTCACGCAGCATGTCAAGTAAGGATGCCCGGGCATCAATTTCTATGGCACGTGGCTGGCTGTTGATTTGAAAGCTGACCCTAACCGTCGCGCCGTATTCCGGCGTGGGTTGTGAGACCGAACCTTGTGCCTGGGCAGCTACTGGCAGCATTCCAGACATTGAAACAATCGTTCCAGCCTCTAGCACCTGTCGTCGGGTGACTTCGAAAATCTTGCCATCATGCGGGTCTGACATCTGGATTTCCTCTCCTGTTGGAGTGCAACAATAGTGGGCGTCATCCGTTTCGGTGTGAAAGTCCGAAATCGCATTCCTTTCCAAAATAAATCAGGCAAGTCGGAAAGATTAGTTGGGAAATTCGGCGCGGACTGATTAGCCACGCTTTGCAATCGAAAAGCCGGCATTCATGTCTCTGTTCAAAAATGGCAGCCGGTGAGTTGGCGTTCCCGACAAGGCGAGAATGGCATTCGCAACAGCAGGCGCAATCGGCGCGACCCCTGGCTCGCCCATTCCAGTCGGGCTTTTGTCGGAAGCAATGATATGGGTATCGACAGCAGGCATCTCGTTCATCCGAATGACCGGGTACTGGTCAAAATTCGTCTCCTGGATGATTCCGTCCTTGAGTGTGATTGCACCGTACAAGGCGGCGGATAGACCAAAGCCGATCCCCCCTTCCATTTGAGCGGCGATCTGGTCGGGCGCGATCGCGATGCCGCAATCAACGACGGCGACGACCCGACGCACGACCGGCCGGTCACCCAGGAGCTGGACTTCAGCGACCTGTCCGACGATCGTTCCGAATGCCTGGTGGATCGCCATGCCCCTTGCCCAACCCGCTTCGAGCGGGGTGTCCCAGCCTGCCTTCGCGCAAAGCTCGTCAAGGACCGCAATTCGGCGCGTATCGCCGGCCTTCTGATAGAGAAAGCGCCGATAGGATGCCGGATTCTTGCCGGCTCGTCGCGCCAGTTGATCCACGATGTGCTCCATCACCATGGCGGTGTGCGAATTGCCCACCGACCGCCAGAACCCGACGATGACCGGAAATGCCGGTGTGAAAATCTTGCCATCGACGGTCGTTGCGGTGGAGAGGTTAGGCGATTCCGCGATCCCCTCAGTCGCTGTGAAATTCGGTACGAGAGGAAGCAGGTTCTGGCAAACGCTATGGAAGCGCCAACGCTCAGGAAATCCGTCCGAACCAACCTGAACCCAAACGCGATGATGCGACATTGGTCGGAAGTAGCCCGACCGCATGTCGTCTTCCCGGCTCCAGATCAGCTTGACCGAACGACCCTCGACGCGCTTTGCAATCCGTACACACTCGACAAGATAGTCAGAACTCATCGCACCGCGGCGGCCGAACGAACCGCCGGCGGGGATAATCTCAATATCAACCCGGCCCGGAATGGTCCGTGCGGTAAGAGCCGCCTGAACCTGGTCGACCGTCGCCAGATGAGCCCCGGATGTGATCGCGACATCCCAACCTTCGACTTTCGCGACGCAATCGAGCGTTTCCATCGGGGCGTGTGCCAGATAGGGGAAATCGAATGCAAATTCCACGACGTCGCCCTCGAAGGGCGCATCCGGGGATTGACCCGTCGACTGAAAGCTGCCGGGCTCGACGTCGCTACGACCGGCAGCGATATCGTGGAAGTAGGTGACAAGATCGGGAGAGGAGCGCATCTCGGCTTCGCTATCGTCCCATTCAATACGTAGCGCGTCGCGTCCACGTTTGGCGGCAAAGGTCGTCTCGGCAAGTACGGCAACACCCGTCTCTATGGCGAAGACCTGACTCACTCCCTTTATTTTCAATGCGTCCGATGCATCAAATCGCATCAGTTTTCCGCCAAAGCGGGGACTGTGGGCGACCATTGCAACGAGCAGGTCCGGGCGTTGGATATCCTGTGTATAGATCTGGGCTCCTGTGCTCTTTGGAAGGCTGTCCTTTCGCCGCACGCGCTGCGTGCCTATCAGCCGATAGTCTTCACGCCGTTTAAGGATCGGCGTCTGAGGCGGGGTCTGACGGGACGCGTCGGTGAGGAGTTCAGTGAAGGTCGCCGTTTGATCAGAGCCAGAATGGGACAGGACACCGTCGCGGACGATGATATCAACGCTCCGCACCCCCCAGCGAGCCGCAGCCGCCTCAACAAACATGGCGCGCGCCGCAGCGCCCGCATGGCGCATAAGATCCCAGTTCGAGGCAACGGAATTCGAACCGGCTGTCATTTGAACACCATAGGCCCGGAAATTGGTGCGCGCATCGACCACACGCACCTTGTCCCAATCCGCGTCCAGCTCTTCGGCAACGATCGCGGCGAGACCGGCGTGGATGCCTTGGCCGAGTTCTTGCTGCTTGTTGACGATCGTCACCCAGCCGTCATTGGTGATGCGGATAAATGGTCCGAAGGCGCTTGGCACCGGATCGCTACCGCCACCCTGCAGGATGGCGCCGATCGCCTGCATCGGGTTGGCAGCTGCGTAGGCGAGCACCAGCGCACCACCCACCATTGATCCACCCAGGATCAACCGTCGGCGCGTCATCCTGAATCGCGGGTTTTCGTCTGGGGAGTCGTTCACGGACATTCTCCTATTGCCATCCTGCGTCCACTTGATCCTTTCATGGCGGGCACGCTGCACCGGTATCGAGCCAGGCCTTGATCAACGATCCGAAAGCTTCCTGGGTGCCAGGTGCGGGCTTGCGGTTTGCGCCCGGATGCCAGGCCCAGCCCACCAGTTCGTCCTGCGCCATGTGATGAAGCAGCTCCTCACGTGTCATGTGTGACCGGTCCGGATCCAGGAGTTGCCTGCAGATGTCACCGAGCGTCTTGCCCTGCCAGGCCATCTCGATCGGAGCGAGTCTCCATTTGGCGTTTCCAGGGACGCCGGAGGCTTCGAAATTTTCGGCCTGATGACACGTTGAGCAACGAAGTGTCGGCGCGCCGCCACCATCGGCGCCACGTGTAACCCAGGGCGTATGGGCGCGCATCGCTTCTGTCTGGGTCGGACGGTCAGTACGCGGATGGCAGTTCATGCAGCGTGGATGCTCGATGACACGTCCGGCTTCCCTGAACAGCGCGACAGACCGCAAGGTCGGATCGGCAATCTCGCCGAATTCCGCCACCTGACGCAGAAGACCAAGTTCCGCGGGTCGCAGCCTATGTTCAATCGCTTGCGTTTGCGGCATTGTTCGCGGGTAGAGGGCGTAGACGAGGCCGGCGGCCGCCGCGACACAAATCACCCCGAATGTCCACCCAAACGCAACTTTCGCCCGGCGACGCCATCTTCTCTCTTCGGACCGGCGTCGTGTCATGTCGCCGTCCCGAGCGTTGCCGCGGCGTGGTGAATGGCCGCACGAATCCGGTTGTAAGTGGCGCAACGGCAGAGATTGCCGCTCATCGCAACGTCGATCTCCTCGTCCGTGGGCTTTTTGATATTTTGCAGCAGCGCAATCGCGCTCATGATCTGGCCGGACTGGCAAAAGCCACATTGCGGTACGTCGAGCTTCACCCAGGCATCGCGTAGCGCGGCTGCTTCGGCGCCAGCCATTCCCTCGATCGTCCTGATCTGCGCAGACACGGCCGATTTCACAGGGATCGAACAGGACCGGGCCGGTTCTCCATCGAGATGCACGGTGCAGGCGCCGCACTGCGCTGCGCCGCAACCGTACTTGGTCCCCGTCAATGACAGATTATCGCGAAGCACCCACAGAAGCGGGGTTTCACCGTCCTCGTCAACATCATGGGATCGGCCATTGACCGAAAGCGTGTAAGACATGGAATAATCCCTCTGATAACGGCGAGCTTAGGATCGAGTGACCGTGATCGGATATACCCGATCCGACAAAAAACATGCCTGATCCTCTCGGCATTTATTGGTCGAGACCGCTGCGGGCCTTGGACCCAAATATCAGCCGCAAAAGTCAGGTAGCGAAGGCGACGAGAGCCGCTCGCTGTCAGGAGCAAGCCCGATGCCGAGAGGTCGGCGCTCGCCATATGATTTTGCCGACCTGCGCATATGAAAAATTCCGCGAAGATCAAATTCGGAACGCAGAAAAAGAAAACCATAAGGGCGTCGAGCCAGTCGCTCCAGTCCGCCATTTCATCGAAAGATCGTAACCACAGAAACCAGGTGCCATACATTATTCGGCGAAGCCAAGAGCCGATTGTCAGTGCGAAGAGGCGGATCGCCAAGGGCACGATGCAGCTGATAGCGGGCTGATCTTGCGTAGGTAGAAAAGCCTCGCAACCAGCAGCATGCGAGCGCTGCAAAAGCCGAACCCGATGCCCGTCAAAGCCCCGCCGACGTGCCTTGTCCAGCGATGAAGACCAGACCTCCTGGACCAGCGGCGGCGGCCGAAACGACGCAGATCCGCCCCGGCCACCGGTGAAGCCGAGGGGAGGCCCAGCCGCAGCCAATCGATGAACTGGACCGGACCCAGCAGAATGAGAATGGTGCCCGCCAAGAAATGGGCGCCGATACCGGATGTCGACAGCCACGAGGACGATTCGTACAGGCCGGGCAGTGCCTCGTTCCACCGATAAACATCCCACTGGCCGCGTTTCTGCCGAAAAAGCCAACAATTTTGGCGGCGCATACAAAGCCGCTCAGCCAGCTGGCTGCCACGAGCAACCCTGCGCCCTGGCGCGCGGACAGAATGTAAAAGCCGCGACCGATCTTGATGACGGCCGTTATTGTGCCCGATACAAGACCATAGTGCGTCCGAGGAGTGGCGTGCCCGTATAACCGTCGAGATGAATACTGCCCGTACGCGTAGGGATGATATCCTTCGTGACCTCAAGGGAAAGGGAGCGTTCAGCGATCTGGCTGCCATGCAGAAGGTAGCTGCCAAGAAGTCCGCAGGTGCTGGCCGTAATGGAGGCAAAGAAGGCCCTATACGCCGACAGAGGGGCGTCGTTCGAGGTTCAGGCTACTGTGAATGAACCTCATTTCAGGGTGAATATCGATGGCTCCCGGAGCGGCGGCATCGCAAACATGGAAATCTTCTGTTTCGATTACGCGCTCGATAAACTCACAACGGCACGCCTCGGCGGTCCAGGTTTCCTTATCCACGATAGCCACCTCTTCGATCCTGTGGATAGCAGACAGATTGCCACCGCCATTCAACTTGGGTCTGGCCTCGTTGACGAGGTCGGAGGTCAGTACATTGTAATGCTGAACACCGATGTTTGACCGCCTGCCGTTCGACGACGAATTCGATGTGAAATCAAAGATTATGGACGTGAGGCTGGACGAAACGGATCGCGGCGGCTTGTTCGGATTCCGGTTCAAATGAGGCTATATGAGTGGTGTCCGGGAGAGGCACGTTATCAAGGATAACGTTCGGCCGAAGGCGTGAGTTTCCGGCCGAAGTTCCTCATCCAAATTTCACAAGGTTGAGTGCGGGGAGTGGACCACCCGGGAACTGCACGAGTTTTCCGCCTACCGAGACCGGACCGAGATCGATTCCCGCGAAACCCAGCTTGGCGATCATCGCACCAACTTCGGCCTTCGACCTCGCGTCGTCTCCCGAGTAAAAGAGGACGCGGCTTCCACCCTCAGCGCGCGGATCGCCAGAGAGCAGATGCGGAGGGAGATGGTTGAACGCCTTTACGACACGAGCGCCCGGGACCAAATCAGCGAACACTTCCGTCGACAGCCGGCCATTGAGTTCGGCCGGCTGAAAGAGCGGACGCTCGATCGGGTTGTTGGCGTCGATCACGATGCGGCCGGCCCAATCCGGAACACCCGCCAATGCTCTTGGCAACTTCGACCAAGGCACGGCGACCAGCACGAGATCGGCCTTGGCCGCTTCCTCGATAGTGCCTGCCGTGATGTGTGGCGTCAGTTCGGCTGCGAAGTCCCGAAGCGTCTCGGGACCCCGACTATTGGAGATCGTTGCGGCGATACCGTTCCGGGCAAGCGCGCGGGCGAATGCGGAGCCGATCTCGCCGGCTCCGATGATACCGATAGACATGGGGAGTCTCCAGGTTGGATTTATGATCAGGCGGTGAAGCCGCCGTCGGCGACGATGTCGGCACCGGTCACGAAGGCAGCCTCCGGGCTGGCGAGATAAGCCACGACGCTTGCAACCTCGTAATCCTTGCCGTAGCGGCCGATCGCCATACCGGGGCCGACGATCTTCGAAACGGGACCTCCATCGGGGTTCATGTCGGTGTCGGTCGGGCCAGGGTGGACGGTGTTCACGGTGATCCCCTTGGGGCCGAGGTCGCGAACAAGGCTGCGGTTGAAGCCGGCGACAGCTCCCTTCGTCAGCGTGTAGAGAGAGGCAGTCGGGAAGGCCGCATAGCGGACCATCGACGAGCCGATATGGATGATCCGTCCGCCCGACTTCATGCGGCGGGCAGCTTCCTGCGTGCCGACGAACACACCTGTCACGTTGACCGCGATCATGCGCTCGTAGTCTTCGAACTTGATGTCCTCGATCGGACCGCCGAGTGCGATGCCGGCATTGTTCACGAGGATATCCAGGGAGCCGAAGGTTTCCTCGGTCTTGGCCACGGCGGCCCGAACCGATTCAGGGTTTCCGGAGTCGGCATGGATGGCGATCGCACGTCCGCCTGCGGTTTCGATTTCCTTTACGACTGCCGCTGCCTTTTCCGGCGATGCGCTGTAGGTGATGGCGACTGCGGCTCCATCTGCCGCAAGACGCTTTGCGATGGCTGCGCCGATCGAACGGGAACCGCCCGTGACGAGAGCGGTCTTGCCGGACAGTTTCAAAGAGGTGTTGGTCATTGGAAGCACTCCATTTGCTTTGGTTTCGATGGAGTGAATATCGCCCTTTTATTCCTCTATGATTAGACGGAATTGACTGTTATTAATTTCAAGCAATCATTGAAAGATGCATTATGGAAACACTGGCAAATCTGGAGTCCTTCGTGCGCAGCGCCGAGCTTGGAAGCTTTTCTTCGGCGGCCCGCAGACTGGGTTTAACGCCAGCTGCGGTCAGCAGGAACGTCGCCACCCTCGAATCCAACCTGAAGCTTCGGCTCTTTCAGCGCAGCACGCGAAGTCTGACGCTTACAGAGGCGGGTGAGCGCTTCCTTCATTCGGTCCGTGATCACCTGGAGAGCCTTCAGGATGCGATTGCCGGGGCATCCAGTGAACAAGCGGAGCCGGCAGGCGTGCTCAGGCTCAGCATGAGTCCTACATTTGGAGTTGAGTATGTGCTCCCAAAGCTTCCCGAGTTCATGCAGCGATACCCGCTGATCAGGCCAGAGTGGATGTTCGAGAACCGTCAGGTTGACTTGATCGCCGAGGGCTACGATGCGGCGATCGGTGGCGGGTTCGATCTGACCCGGGGCATAATCGCAAAAACACTTGCCTCAGCCCACATCGTCGCGGTTGCTTCGCCGTCATACATGCAAGACAAGGTCCCGCCTCACGACCCATCGGGCCTGATTGAGTTGGACGGAATCGTGATGCGTTCGATGCGCACGGGGCGAATTCGACAATGGCAGATGAGGAACATCGCGGGCGAGGAGCAGCCAGCGGTGTTGAAAGAAAGGATCGTCGTCAACGATCCGGCCGCAATGCGATCGGCTGCTGTTCTGGGGCTTGGCGTCGCCATGATCGCGAAACCCGACGCATTGCCGTACCTCGAGAACGGCGAGCTTATCCGTCTTGTCCCAGCTTGGTACGCCGATGCCGGTCCGATTTCGATCTACTATGCGAACCGAACCTTGCTACCCACCAAAACCCGAGTGTTTATTGATTTCATCGGCGAGGTGTTTCAACGTGAGAGGTGGCCCGAGCGATTTGCAGGCACGCTGGGATAGCGTCAATTGCTGGCGGTACTTGCGCACTTTCATCATGAGCGGCATTAGCCTTGACATCGAGGTGTTACGGTGCAGATTCTTGCTTATGGGGTAGCGATCTCCCCACGAGGCCACGGCTGAAGAATCGCGTCCTTTAAACCCGAGAAACCGGAGGACGCGCTATGCCGTCATTTCTTGAAATTACATCCGAGAAGCTAAACCGCATCATCGGTATGCCGAACGCGCCGATGATCATCGACGTCCGCAACGACGAAGACTTCGCTACCGATCCCCGCCTCATACCGGGGTCAGTGCGCCGCGATTACCGCGTGGTCACGGAATGGGTCCACGAGCTGAATGGACCGTCCGTCGTTCTTTGCCAGAAAGGCCAGAAGCTTGGCCACGGCGTTGCCGCTCATCTCCGAGCAGCTGGCAAAGTTGCAGAGGTCCTCGAAGGGGATTTGAGGCATGGCGTGAATCAAAGGCAGCTCTTATCCCCGTTGAAAGTCTGCCGCCCCGTGACAGCCGCGGGAGGACTGTGTGGGTTACTCGCTCGCGACCGAAGATCGATCGGATTGCCTGCCCGTGGCTGATCAGGCGTTTCGTCGACCCGGCAGCGGTATTCCTGTTCGTTCCTGCTGCAGAAGTCTCGGCAGTTGCCGACCGGTTCAATGCCACACCCTTCGACATTGAAGAAGTATTCTGGAGTCATCGCGGCGAGCTTTGTACTTTCGACGTCATGGTCGAAGAATTCGGCCTCGGGACCGAACCCATGCTCCGTTTCGCGACGATCGTTCGGGGAGCAGATACGTCGAGGCCTGACCTGGCCCCCGAAGTTGCAGGCCTGCTGGCAGCATCGCTCGGCCTCTCTCGCATGTTCAACGACGACCTCGAGCAACTCGAAGCGGGCATGACACTCTATGACGCGTTCTACAGATGGTGCCGTGACGCCACCGACGAAACGCACGACTGGCCAAACCCGAGGAAGGGATGACGACCATGACCGACCTCACGAAGGCCAGCGCGCACGATGACGCAGCAGGGAACGACATCGTTCCGCTCTCCGAAGCGATAAAGGTATGGACGCGTGTGGCGGCGCTGAGCTTCGGCGGTCCCGCTGGCCAGATCGCGGTCATGCACCGCATCGTGGTCGACGAGAAACGTTGGGTGGGTGAACACCGATTCCTCCACGCGCTCAACTACTGCATGCTCCTGCCAGGGCCGGAAGCCCATCAACTCGCCATCTACATCGGCTGGCTACTGAACAAGACAAAGGGCGGCATGATTGCTGGCCTTCTGTTCGTGCTGCCTGGTTTCCTCTCGATCCTGGCGCTCAGCTACATCTATGTGATCTTCGGCGACGTAACCGCAATCGAAGGCATGTTCTTCGGACTGAAATGCGCCGTCCTTGCTGTCGTCGTACAGGCGGTAGTCCGCATCGGCAGCAGAGCGCTCAAGAACAAGATGATGGTCGCCATAGCTGCGGCGGCCTTCGTCGCGATCTTCTTTCTCCACGTGCCGTTTCCGATCATCATTATCGCTGCCGGCATAGCTGGATATTTGGGAGGTAGGGCGGGCTTCGGCGCTTTCAAAGCTGGCGGGGGCCACAGGTCCGGATCGGGCAAGATACTCGAAGATAGGGATTCTGTCCTCGGCGAGGAAATCCCGGATCACGCCAAGCCTAACCTTTTATGGTCGCTGAAGACTTCAGGTGCTCTGGCGGCGCTCTGGCTCATTCCAGTCGCGACACTCGTCCTCGTACTCGGTTGGGACAATGTTTTTACGAAGATCGGCCTGTTCTTCAGTCAGATGGCTGTTGTGACGTTCGGCGGGGCCTATGCAGTCCTGGCCTATGTCGCGCAGGCTGCCGTGGAAAACTATGGCTGGCTTCGTCCAGGCGAAATGCTTGATGGTCTCGGCATGGCGGAGACGACTCCCGGTCCTCTCATCATGGTCACGCAGTTCGTCGGGTTTTTGGCCGGTTACCGCGATCCTGGCACGTTGTCTCCTTTGACCGCAGCAACCGTTGGCGCACTACTGACGACATGGGTAACGTTCCTGCCGAGCTTCCTCTGGATTTTCGCCGGAGCGCCATTCATCGAGAAGATGCGTGGCAACTCGGCACTCGGCGGCGCAATGTCAGCAATCACAGCCGCTGTGGTTGGCGTTATTCTCAACCTTGCGGTCTGGTTCGGGCTTCACGTGCTATTTTCCGACGTCAGGTCCGCTGCGTTCGGCCCACTCACACTGGATGTACCCGTGCTCGGTTCGCTCGTACTGCCATCTCTGGTCCTGACGGTCTTGGCGGCCTTCGCCATCTTCCGGCTCAAGCTGTCGGTAATCACGACCTTGGCCATATCGGCCTTGCTTGGGATCGGCTGGACATTGGCGGTGGCGTGAAGCGTCCGCCTTGGTGTCGTCCTTTGCTGGAAGGCACCAAGGCATTCATTCTGCGCTTCTCAAGGAAGCCAACGACGACAAGGGTTCCGTCTGCTCGGTGTACGGTAACGAGTGCGAGCCTGCCAACTCGGACGCCGACTGGTGGTCATTGTCTATCACTGTTTCCGAGTTGTTCCTCGTGGCATCTCCATAGCAGGTTAACGCATCGCGAGATTGAAACCGTCTCCTATGACCCTACCCGGAAACCACCGATGGCTATGAAATCCAGCTACACCACTCGACGGGACGCGATCTGTACTTCTCATAAAATCAGATTCACCCGGCGCTCAGGGATGGGCTCGAGCCATTATCGGTTGTGCGATGCCGGTAAGCCAACCAGCATAAAAATAGTCATGGGTCGCGCTCATGCTGACAAAGACGGCTTTCCCTGCCCTTCGAACAACTGATCCTGATGCGCCCGATCGACAGCTCTTCGCGGCCTTCGTCGAGTGATGCGATAAACGGCTGCGGGTGGAACATTGGCGAGGGTACACCCGACATGCGTTGCTTTGAGGCCGAGTCGGTCCAGCAGGGGCCTGGCGATTGGGCATCGCGGACCGTAGGTGAATTGATAGAATGCTCCGCCGTGGCGAAGATGCGAGAATGCTCCTTCCAGGACAGCATGCACTTTCCGCACCGGCATCGATAAAAGAGGAAGCCCACTGACGACAGCACCCACAGGCGCTGAGGCGTGAAGCGGCAACTTGCGCAATAGAGCCGCGTCCATCTGGACAGTTGTTGCGGCTGGAAAACGGGCGCAGAGTTGGTTCGCAAACTCCGCACCGTACTCGACCAGCACGAGGTTTTCTTCGGCAACACCTTGCTGTAGCAGTGCTTCGGTAAAGACGCCGGTCCCGGGTCCCAACTCGATCACCGTGCCCGTCTGCCCGGATATCTCGGCGGTCATTAGGGAGGACAACGCGCGTCCTGATGGTGTGACGGAGGCGACGCGAAGGGGCGCGGAAAGCCACGCTCGAAAAAACATAAGCGCGTCTGCTATTCGGTTAGTCATCGCTTGCTTGCTCCCACATCCGAGCTCGTCCAATATCGCTGCTGGAGCCGCCACCCCAAGGCTATGAGCAGTTCTGCGGAAATGAGCAGGATCAGTATTTTCAGCGCGAGTGCGGACGAATTAACGCCGGGGATGGTCAGCACAGCGAGGTAACCGGCCGCAATAAACAGCCCGTTCCACAGGACGACGCCGACCGATACGCCAGCGACAAAACGTAGCGTACCTGTACCTAAAAGCCCCGCCGCCACCGGCGAGATTAGCCGGACGGTGGGAATGAGTTGGGACAGGATCGTAAGCGTCCGTTCCCGGGCACGCAGGGACGACAATGTCCAGTCGATGCGTGGCTGGGATAGACCCACCCATCCGCCAACGGAGTAGAGAAGGGATGTCGTCCGCTTTTTCCCGACTGCACGCACAAGAAGATAAAGACCGAGAGCTCCGATGGAGCTTCCAACCGCCGTGCCGATAACGGCAGTGTGGAGCGACCAGACCTCATCGTCGGCCGCAATGCCGATGGCAACGAGAACTCCATAGGAGGGCAGGGCAGGCAGGAAGCGTTCAGCAAGCCCGATCGCGAAGAGACCAAATATGCCGTACATCGCAATCCATTCGACAAGATTTCCGAGCGGGTCCATCTCTCACCCCTTCCGTGCGATCGTTGCTGTGCCCGGGCTAGAGAGTTCCAATGCTGAAGCCTGTGCGGCGAACGACACCCCGGTCAGCTTTTCCGAGATTTCCCACAGCTTGTGCGCCACATGCTTCTCCATCGCCTGCTTTGGAACTTGTGCCTCGGTGGGGTGTCCACGGGTTTCCCCGAGCCTGTCGGGGCCGTAATAGCCGCCACCTCGGGCTGTTGGAGACGTTGCTGCAAAAAGAGTGGGTAATGCGCCTTGCGCAACGGGCTGGAACAGGAACCACATCAACGACCTGAGAACGCCCTGAGCGCTTCGGTGGCCAGGCCCGTTGTGCAGCAGATCCGTGCGGGATATCCCCGGATGCGCCGCAATACTGGTGATACCCCAGCCCGCTTCTTGGCTCCGCCGTTGCAGCTCGAAAGCAAACATCAAACATGCCAGCTTCGACTGGCTGTAAACAGGCATGGGCTTGTAGCTCCGCTCCGCTTGCAGATCATCGAAGTTGATGGCGGCGCTTGCGCTGCGGACAGCAATGCTGGAAAGCGTAACGACGCGTGGGTCTTGTGCCCGGATGAGCAGCGGCAACAGGTCGCGCGTCAGGGCAAAATGGCCGAGGTAGTTGGTGCCGAACTGCAGTTCGAAACCGTCCTTAGTCGTCTCGCGGACCGGCGGCGTCATCACGCCGGCGTTGTTGATGAGAACATCGATATGGTCGCGCGTTTCTTTCAGTCTTTTGGCCAGCGCCTCAATCGACGCGAGGTCTCCAAGGTCGACAATCTCCAGTGCAACCGAGGCCTGAGGCAGGTGTTCCTTGATGCGCCGGACAGCGTCGGCGCCCTTTACCGGATTGCGCCCTGCGATGATCACGTCGCCACCGGCTCGAGCCAGCGCAAGGGCATCTTCAAAGCCCAGACCACCCGTTCCGGTGATCAGGATTGTCCGACCCTTTTGAGAGGGCATATCGTCAAGTGTCCACGATTTCGGCATCGTAATTCCTTTCTGTATTTCCGGGGCAAGAATTGTCCGCCGAAGACGCATTGTTCGAAGTAGGTCTCCGGCGGACAGAAGGTCGCCTTGGGGGAAGCGACCTCTCGAGGATCTGGAAGGGACGGTTCCGGATCCGAGCCTATGCATTGAGATCTATCGGTTCACTGCGTGCGGGGCGGTCTCACCGCAACCTCACGCGTTCGCTGCATCCATGCCGGATATTCGGGCGTGATCCTGCTGACTGTATCCAGCTCGGCGATTTCATCCGCGCTGAGCCTGATCTCTGACGACCCGACGCTGTCATCGAGCTGCGCGACCGTCTTCGCTCCAACGATGACACTTGCCACGTGCGGCTGATGCAGCAGCCATGCCAGCGCAATTCTTGCAACGCTGACGCCTTTGACAGCGCCGATGCGTTCCATGACGTCGATCACGTCGTAAGCCCGATCCATAGTGACCGGCGGAAAATCGAAAACAGTCCGGCGGCTACCCTTCTCTGCCTGCCTGTCACGGCCGAACTTGCCACTAAGCAACCCGCCTGCAAGCGGACTCCAAACCAGAAGACCGAGTTTTTCGGCATTGATCAGCGGAACGATTTCCCGCTCGATATCGCGACCTGCAAGTGTGTAATAGTTTTGAGAGGTGGCGATCTTTGCAATCTGGAGGCGTTCGCTGTGGCCGAGAGCCCTCGCCATCTGCCAGGCCGACCAGTTCGACACGCCCACATAGCGAACCAGACCCTGTTTGACGAGCGCATCCAATGCAGCAAGGCTTTCCTCGATCGGCGTTACGTTATCGACGTTATGGAGCTGGTAAAGATCGATGTGATCAACCTGCAGTCGTCTCAGGCTGGCTTTGACGCTGTCGAAGATGTGGCCACGGGAATTGCCGGCGTCGTTCGGACCCTCACCCATAGGCCCACAGACCTTGGTTGCGATAACCACATCCTCACGTCGGATCCCGAGGTTTTTCAATGACTGGCCGATCATCTCTTCTGACACGCCACCTGAGTAGATATCGGCGGTATCGATGAAGTTGATCCCGTGGTCGAGTGCACGGGCGATCAGTGCCTGAGCGCCGTCCTGCTGAACGTTGCCCATATTGGCCCAGACCCCTTTTCCGCCGAACGTCATCGTGCCAAGGCAAAGTTCCGAGACAAAAAGGCCTGTGTGTCCAAGTGTGTTGTATTTCATGACGACGTGTCCTTACAGTATCTGGTTGCGAACCCACGGCGGCGCCTATACCCCGCAGTGGCATCCATCAGGCGATACCGCCATTTGCGAAGATGTTTTGGCCATCGATCCACGCCCCGTCCCGCGAGCAGAGAAGGCTAATGACATTGGCGATGTCTTCCGGCTGGCCTAACCGGCGAAGCGGTGTCGCTTCCGGTATGCCGCGAAGCGCCTCTTCCCCATGCTGGCGAAGGAGTTGGGTATCGACGGCGCCGGGCGATATGGCATTGACCGAGATGTTGCGGCCACCCAGTTCCTTTGCAAGGACGTTTGAGTAGATTTCCTGCGCCGCCTTGGTCGCGGCATAGGCTGCTGTGGCGGGAGGGCTCATCTTGATAATACTTGAGCTGAGGCTGATGATCCTGCCGCCATCGCGAACGCGTCGAGACGCCTCGCGCAGGACGTTAAAGCTCCCTTTGACGTTGGTGGCCATCATCCGGTCGAAGGCTTCGTCGGTCATCTGGGCAAAAGGACCGACGTTCATGATCCCGGCGTTATTGACGACGATGTCGACGCCGCCGAAGGCGTCGTCATTGGCGTCGAAAAGAGCTTGGACCGCAGCAGGATCCGCAACGTCCCCCTGGCGAACGATGGCGCGACCGCCAGCCGCTTCGATGTCGCGAACGACCGCGTCGGCAAGATCCCGGTTCGTCAGGTAGTTCACCGTCACGCCATACCCGTCCCGCGCCAGACGCCGGGCGGTGGCTGCGCCGATGCCACGGGAAGATCCGGTGACAATCGCACCGCGCTTGTCGCCCTGTTCAGCGATAACTCCAGCATCTGATGATTGGGCTGATGCAAGGCCAGCCATGGCAATGGCGGATGGCACGGCCGCCGCGAGGGCGAGGAATGCGCGCCGGGAGTTCTCTGTATTGGACATTGGAATGTCTCCTGAGAAGTTTCGAATGTTTGAATCTGCAACGGGAGTCTGTGGTCAGAGTTGGCGCAGCAAGACGCTAACCTTTTGATTTGTAACGAGGAGCGTAATGCCCGCGAGAACGGTCGACAAAGGCACGATCAACAGGCCGAGGCCGAGGCCGTTTGGAATATCGGCTGCGCTTGCAGCATCGCTGACAATGCCGACGATCAGTGGCCCCAGCGCCGGTCCGGCGAGGCCGGATCCAATCATGACGAGACTGGTCGCCTGGGCCTGGCGTCCCTGACCGGCGATGAGATGGGCGGCTCCAAATCCCCAGGGTAGCATAAACGAGAAGGACAGCATTCCAGGCACGAAGAGCGCAACGGACGCCCAGCCAGCCGGAGCAAACAGGGCCGCAGTCGTCGTTGCGCTGGCAATCAGGAACAGAATTGCCGGCGGGCCGAGCACCTTGCCGGTGCCTGAGCGGACTGCATGGTCAAACCAGCGCCCGCCGCCCAGAGTACCGATGATCCCCATCAGCCCTTGCAACATGCCGAACGAAACGCCGACTTCTGTCGCGGTAAAACCATAGGTGCGGATCAGAAACGGTACCGAAAAAGCATAGAAAGGAGCGCCTGCGAAGCCCAGGAAAATGGTAGCCGTGAACAACCAGCGGAACGCCGGGGACGATAACAGGTCAAGGCTGGTGCGCAGAAAGGGTTCGTCGCGCGAGGCTGTTGCTGCAAGAGGGGGAGTGGGACCGGCGACAAGAATGGTCAAAAAGCCGATGAGGATACCGATGGCTCCGGCACCAATCAAAACGATGCGCCAGCCGAAAACATCCGCAATCGCGCCGCCTGCTGCAAAGCCCACCATGGTGCCCAGCGGGATGCCCATTGCGAAGAGACCAATTGCAAGACCCCGGCGCTCGGGAGCAATTTTGTGGACGATGAGAGCATGGCCCGACGGCACTGCGCCAGCCTCTCCGAACGCAACACCGAAGCGTGTGAGGGCGAGGAACATGAAACTGGCGGCAAAACCGCCAAGTGTCGTCATGACGCTCCAGATGAGAACGCAGGATACAAGTACAAGCCGGGGTGACCCCCGATCCGCTGCACGGGCAAGCGGCAATGAGAGAAGCGCGTAGCAGACTGCAAAAGCAAGTCCCGTCAGCACGCCCATCTCCGTGTCGGTCAGCGACAAGTCCGCTTTGATTTTTTCGGCCAGAATGAACGGCAGTATCCGATCGATCTGTGAGAACGCGTTGATCAGAAGAAGTACCGTGCATATCGCGGCCATTCGCAGGCCCTTCGCGTATCCCGCAACGGGCGCTGCGGGCGGCACTCGTGTTGCGGAAGGGTCTATTGACCGGTCGACAAATTCTGTCATCTTGAGGTCACTCCTCGCTCGGTTGCACTCTCAAGCTAGATGGAGTGTCCAATGACCAGAATGCCCGAATCTTCAAGAAACTTGCCTATTCCTGCAGAAGAAGCCAAAATGTCGGCAGCAAGCCGCGTGTTGCCGTGGCCCCTGAAACAGCCGGAGCCACGCTTGAATATGCCATTGCTTTCTGCCGTCACAGCCTACATCGAGGACCAGGGCGGCGGCCAAGGCCTGTTCCCGACGGCCATAGAGGGCTTCAACATCGTCCGCTCCTTCCAGTCGATGATGCCGATGCGAAACATCTATCGCCCGTCGCTTTGCGTCGTACTGGAAGGCGCAAAGGAGTTGCAGTTCGGCGGTGAACATCTGAATTACCGCAGCATGGAGTGCCTGGTCGTCAGTGTTGGTGTCCCTGCGACCGGAAGGATTGTAGAGGCCAGCGCCGCAACACCGTATGTTGGCGTTATGATCGACTTCGACGTGGCAACCGTGCGCGAAGTTCTCGAACAAATGGATGCTCCCCCGGCGCAGTCTGATGTGACCGGGCCTTGCGCTTTTGTTGCCGAGGTGGATCAGTCGCTGGCCGACTGCATTCTCCGTCTGGTTCGATTACTGGCAACGCCTAAGGCAATACCGATCCTGGCACCTTCGATCGTTCGTGAGATTTGCTATTGGTTGCTGAGCGGCCCGCATGGCGGGGAAATCTGCAAGCTTGCCTGCCCGGAATCGAACATCGAACGTGTCGTAAGGGCGATATCCGCGTTGCACACCAACTTCGCGAAAACGTTACGGGTGGATCAACTGGCTGATGTTGCCAGGATGAGCCCGTCGTCGTTTCACCGGCACTTCAAGGCACTGACCTCGATGACGCCGCTCCAGTTCCAGAAACAGTTACGACTGCTGGAGGCGCGCCGCCTGATGGTCACGCAGGCTGCCAATGTTGCTGAAGCGGCCTACAAAGTCGGGTATGAGAGTGCGTCACAGTTCAGCAGAGAATATTCCAGAACTTTCGGCGTAGCGCCCAAACAGGATGCTCTGAACCAGCAGCGCCTCCACCAGGAATATGCAAGCCGCACCTTGAGATCCGCCTAGCCGCTGAGCTGGAGACTTGCAAGAACATGTAAACTGGTCGGAGCCGATCGCGTACCGCCGGATTGGCCGCAGCTATTGAGAAACCGCGATCGACAGAAATTGCCCCGGCTCGGTTCAGTTCCAGTTTTCATCTGGCGATCGACACGCGAGGTGACCGCCGTCGCAGCAGCGGTGCACCGATATCAACGGCCGGCTTCGAGATATGTCACTTCTTGATCAGGAGCGCGTCGAAGTCCTGGTCAAGAGTGGCAAGTGAATTGGCTATGTGTGCTCGACGCCCGTCGATCCACTTGCTCTGCTCATCAAACCTTGCATTGGCTGCGGCCAGCATGCGCTGCATCTCTGCTGGCTGTGGTCCACCCACCGATGCCCGGTTTTTCACGATGGCAGCCGGATCAAGCGTGGAGCGGAACTCCTCCTCGCTCATCGGGAGTTCGGCGGGATGGTTCTCCTCCGCCACGGCTTTGGTATAGATCTTTTGCGCCTGGGCATAGGGGAAATCGAGCGGCTTGATATTATTGGCCTTGGCATAATCGACGACTTCTGAAGCGAAGTGGTGACCGACGCGGAAGGGAAGTTTGTATTTGCGCATCAGGACGTCAGCCAGCTCCTGCGAGGCAGTCCAGTCGCTGTTGAGTTCCTCCAAGGCGCGCTGAGGATCAACGACGAGCGACTGCAAGACCTTGTCCCACCCTTTGAGAGCCTTGCTCGCGCTAGCGACCATTTCACTATTGGCGTCGACGTCCTTAGCGTCGCTCATCGCCGGTGTGATGTTGTGCGCCTGGATCACAGCGCCCATAGCAAGAGTGATTGCCGTGGAGGCGTCCTGTCGCGTTGAGTTCAAGATACCAGGATTGCGCTTCTGCGGCATGGCACTTGAGACGTATGTATTGCCACCGCCCTCCTGAAGCTGAATCCACGGCCGTGGCTGGGCATATTGGGTCATGATATCTTCAACGAACTGGCCCGTGTGAAGTGCAACGCTGGTGACGATCGCACCGACTTCAACTGGCTCATCGGTAGAGGAAATCTGCGACGCATCGTAGGCTGTTGATTTGCACTGAGAAGTGACCCGGCATTGCCGGATATTGTCATCGAGAATTGACCCATGTTTTGAACCTTGCTCCGCGTGTTTTCAGCGGGAGCT